>CAJXMP010000194.1 GCA_913056515.1 uncultured Lewinella sp. | reverse complement strand
CAACCGGTGCAGCGGATATCGTTATGGATGAAAATAATCCAAGAATATTATATGCGGCCTATTGGGATCACAGAAGATTGCCGTGGCAGGTGCGTTCAGGTGGCCCAGGATCTGGAATATATAAATCCACAGATGGTGGACAAAATTGGAAGAAAATAGTCAAGGGTCTACCAGAGGTCATGGGAAAAGTTTCTGTTACAGTGTCACCAGCAGACTCAGATCGATTATATGCAAATATTGAAGCCGAGGGAGAAAAAGGAGGTGTTTACCGCTCTGATAATGGAGGCGCATCTTGGAGACAGGTTAATAAGGATAGAGTTACTGTCGCTCGTGCATGGTACTATATTGAGATTTTTGCCGATCCTCAAGATGCAGAAACGGTATATGTGCTGAATGCACCAATGCTGAAATCAATTGATGGTGGAAAGACATTTACCCCAATTCCAAATCCTCACTCAGATCAACATGATTTATGGATCAATCCAGATCAGCCTAATAATATGATCTTGGCGAATGATGGAGGAGCATGTGTTACTTTTAATGGCGGTAAAACTTGGTCGACACAACAAAACCAACCAACTGCTCAATTTTATAGAGTTATAACCGACAATCAATTCCCTTACCGCGTATATGCAGGACAACAGGACAATTCAACCGTTTCTATCGCAAGTAAAACGATGGGAGGCGGAATCTCTAGACAAGATTGGTATCCTGTGGCTGGAGGAGAGAGTGCTTTTATTGCCTTTGATGATGCAGATAACCCTAGAGTGACCTATGGAACAAGTATACAGGGGTTTATTGATGCATACGATGTGGTGAATCAAACATCGAAAGATATTATGGCGCATCCTTCTATTAATTTAGGTACGCAGCCGAAGGATCAACCCTACCGATGGAATTGGAACAATCCAATCATCAATGGATATAAGGCTAAGAATGTGCTGTACCATGGTGCTCAGTTAGTTTTAGAAAGTACCGATGGAGGATATAATTGGAAGGAAATTAGTCCTGATTTAACTCGAAATGATCCTTCAAAACATGATTCCATGGGAGTACCATTCACGAATGAAGCTGCAGGTGGAGAGGTATACAATACTATTTCATACTTAGCTAATTCTATGCATGAACCTGAACTTTTATATGCGGGTTCTGATGATGGATTAGTTCATATTCGCAAAGATGAAGACTCCGAATGGGTGAACATTAGTCCATTAGTAGAAGGTGAATCTTTAGTAAATGCTATAGAAATATCTCCTCATGATCCTGCTAAGGTTTATGTTGTTATTACACGATATAAATTTGGTGATCATAGGCCTTTTATTTTTAGATCGACTGACTATGGTCAAACTTGGGAAAATGTTGGAGCTAATTTAAAAGATAGCGACTTCGTGCGTGTAGTTCGAGAGGATCCAAACTTGGAAGGTTTACTATATGCTGGTACGGAACGTGGACTTTTCGTTTCATTCGATGATGGGCAGTCTTGGTCTGCTTTTCAGTCCAATTTACCAGTTTGTCCAATTACGGATTTAATCATTAAGGACAATGATTTAGTGGCTGCTACTTCTGGACGTGGATTTTGGATTTTAGACGATCTGGGTGGACTACAGCAAGGAAAAGGTCAGTTGGATTCCGCTCAAATGGCATTAATAGAGCCCAAACCAACACATAAATTTGTGCTTGGAGGAGGTGGGGGACCGACTAATGGTAAAAATCCTTTAGTAGGTGTTACGATTGATTATTATCTGCCGCATGATGTAAAAGCTACCGACACACTAGAGCTGAGTATTTTGAATAAGTCTGGTGATGTCATTCGATCTTACACGAGTATTAAGGATGAATCTTTCCAATCATGGCCTGGTGGTCCAGCACCAAAACAAGTGCTGCCTCTAGGGAAAGGAATGAATCGTTTCAATTGGGATTTACGTCGAGAAGAAATTCCAGCTATTAAAGGTGTATTTGTGTTTGGAAGTCCAGTTGGTGCTATGGTTGGACCTGGAACCTATAAAGCGCAATTAAGTTATAAAGGACAAGTTCAGGAACAGATGATAGAAGTATTAGCAGATCCTAGAATAGATGCAACAGAAGCAGATTATAGCTACCAACAAGAGTTATTAGACCAATTGGATAGTGCTGTTCGCGATATCCATGGATCTATCATTAAGGTTCAAGCTGCACGAGGTCAATTGGAGGCTTTAGCGGAGCATATTCCTGCTGATGAACAGTATGCAGCTTTAACTGAGCAGGCAAAGGCATTGGCAAAGAGTTTAAGGGAGTGGGAGGCCGAATTGATACAGCCCAAGCAAAAGACATTTCAGGATGTAATTAATTTTGAAAATCAATTGAGTTCTGAATTACTGAATTTAATGGGTAAAGTTGATGCACCTGATCCACATCAGCCTACAGCATTGATTAATAATATTGAAATGCGCATTGGGGAGTGGAAGTATTTAGAGTCTAATCTAGACCAATTGATTGATGTTCAGTTGGTTGAATTTAATAATGCATATACTGAAAGTGGTTTACCCATCGTTATTTATTCTAAGGAATAAATGATGAAAATATGTCTGCATTACATGTAAAGGGTCTTTTATGGATAGGAGTGATTATGGTATTTCACTCCTGTCAAACAGAATCAGAAGAAAACGAAATAATAATGAATGACTCCTCTGCAAGGGGAGCATTCATCCTTCCAGATGTTCATGATCCCTCTCAGTTGGTGTTTAAAGACAACAAGTACCACTTTATGGCTTCCGGATTAGAATCGTGGTATTTAGAGGAAGGGGCAAGCAATTGGACTTTTGCTGGAGAACCTTTAGATGAGAATAAACCATCCTGGTATAATGGAACCAATAGATTTTGGGCTCCTGCATTAATTGAATCCGATCTTGGAGATCTGTGGACTTATTTTTCCGCAGTTGAAAATGAGGATAGTCATCAATCAAAAATTGGTTTTGGTACCTTAATAGATGCCTCTGATGATATTTTATTGGAAAATGAACAGACTTATGTCTTGTCTTCCCAAAGTATAACAGATGCATTTGCAATCGATCCTAGTGTCTTTAGGGCTAAAGATGGTGGCATGTGGCTTGTATTTGGTTCACATGGAGCTGGAATTTATACAGTTGAATTAAATCCTTCAACAGGATATTTGAAAGAGACGCCTGGTGAAAAAGCATTTGATTCAACTGACAGTAGATTTTTCCATGTAGCAGATTATGGCGGAGGCTTAAATGAAAATAATGTAGAAGCTGCTTACATTTTTAATCACCCAACTAACGACTATTATTACTTATTTGTTAATTGGGATGTTTGTTGCAACGGAGTGAATAGTACTTATAATATACGTGTTGGACGTTCCCAAAATCCTGAAGGGCCATATTTGGATAAGGAGGGTAATAATATGGCATCTGGAGGAGGTAGTTTATTTATAGATTCCAATGGTGAGATACTTGACGATAGTCGATTTATAGGACCAGGTCATAGTGGTATATGTCAAAAAGCCGATGGTTCATTTATTTTTTCTCATCATTTTTATGATGGTAATAACGAAGGCATGCCTTCAATGGCTTTTTGGAGTTTAGGATGGGAGCAAGATTGGCCAGTTATTCAAACTACAGAGCCACTTCTATTTTGGTAGCTTGGTAAACTACAACTTTAAAGCTATATGTGTGTTTTTCTTTCATGCAGACAATCAACATAGTATGGATGAAAAAAGACATTCGCCTGAATGATCATGCTGCGCTACATGCTGCTCAACAGGCGAATATTCCATTCTTGATTGTTTACTTATTTGAACCTGAGGTACTGCAAAGAGCAGATGTATCCCTTCGACACAGTCAGTTTATCTACCATTCGCTGCTTGATCTTAAACTGAACTTAAGAGCGCAAAGCCATCTCTTACACATACTTTACGGAGAACGCAAGGCTATTTTTCGAGAGCTATTCCAACAGTTTCATGTAGATACTATTTTTTCTTATCGGGAAAGTGGGACGGAGTCTACTTGGATTCTGGATAAGGAGATAGGGGCTTTATTTAAGCAAACCGGAGTAAATTGGAAGGAATTCCAGCGAGATGCTATCCAGCGGGGTATTAAAAATCGTAAAGGTTGGGATAAACATTGGTATACAGTTATGCATAAGGATGTACAACTATATGAGCCAAAAACTATACAGCGAATCAATTTTGAACACAGCTTTTTTCTTCCGTCAGATTTTAAATCCGATTTAGAGGCCTATCCTTCGCTTTACCAACCTGCTGGAGAACGAATGGCCTGGAAATATTTAAAAGATTTTATGGACGGTAGGTGTAAAGATTATAGTCGATACATCTCGAAGCCTTCTGAAAGTAGAACATCTTGTAGTCGCTTGTCTGTATACATTACTTATGGTAATATCTCTGTTCGACAAGTCTATCAGTATGTCAAGCAACATCCTAACTTTAATAAGTATAAATTCCCGATAAAATCTTTTTTATCCCGCTTAAAATGGCAAAATCATTTTATACAAAAGTTTGAAGTTCAGTGTGATTACGAATATCGATTTTTGAATCCAGCTTATGAGGAGATGTCGTATAAGCATACGCCTAAATGGATATTAGCGTGGGCTGAAGGGAAGACAGGTGTGCCCATGATTGATGCTAGTATGCGTTGTCTTAAGGCAACAGGATGGATCAATTTTCGAATGAGAGCTATGTTAGTTTCCTTTTTAACCCACCATTTGGATCAAGACTGGCGCAATGGAGCTTTTATTCTAGCTAACTATTTTTTGGATTTTGAACCAGGCATACATTATCCGCAAGTACAAATGCAAGCAGGGACTACAGGAGTGCATACGCTGAGGATTTATAACCCCATAAAACAAGGTAAGGAGCATGATCCCAAGGGCATTTTTGTGCGAAAATGGATCCCCGAACTACAAAATGTACCAGATAATTACATTCATGAACCTTGGCAAATGACTGAAATGGAGATGCTTATGTTGAATTTTGATTTAAAAAGGGGGTAAAAGATTTTGAGTTTGGGGCGAAAGACTTTCTGAATGAATCGAGGGGGGTGGGTACTTACTTTTTCTGACTAAAGGAAATTGGAGTCGAGAGAGAAAGTTTCAGGAGAAACTTTTTTGTCTGAAATGTCTGAAGTTTGACTAATTATCCACTGCTCTATCTAATGATCACATCATCGACTTAGTTTTGTTTTTCAATCAATTATTTCTATTTTTTCTCAGAATCGGCTGTTTTGTCGCGTTCGTTTTGTCGGCAGTTGCATTCATCAATAGGTCACAAAATTATTGACATTAGC
>CAJXMP010000193.1 GCA_913056515.1 uncultured Lewinella sp. | reverse complement strand
AGATGAAATTCCTGTACAATCTATAGTCAATTCATTCAGCCTTCTATCTATTACTCAAAGGTCTGTATTTAATCAGTCATTAGAACTTCCAGAACAAACAGCGCTGATTACTGTAAAGCCACCCGCACAGGTTTTATTTGGATTATACTATGGCCATACTGCTATATTTAGATCATCTATTAAGGAAGGGTTACTTCAAGCCATTGATTACGATCAATTTATGTTGTCCAATTTTATTGGTTTTGATCTAGCAGTTAAAAAGAATAAGTTGGAATACTATGCTGGAGTTCAATATAGAGAGAACACCAATATGCAAGAGATTTATCAAGATGAGGTTAGGTCTGTGGAAGCCGTTCAAGTTCTACAAGTACCTGTAGGTATCAAATTTGCTTTCGGCAATGAATCTAAGAAGGGTAGACCATATGCTAAACTTGGATCAACTGCTAGCATGGTGGTTCAAGCAGAATCAGAGGCTGAATATCCTTTAAATGTGACTGAGGATAGATCCGCACTACCTGCACCTAATGCTCCTAAAGAAGCAGATGTCGTTCCACCTGCACCGGTGTTAGACGATTTCAAAAATGGCTATTTCTCGTTAGATATGGGTATTGGATATGAGTATCAGTTTACTGATTTTGGTAGGCTTTTCATGGATATTGATTATCGTTACCAGGTAAACAATTTCAAAACCACACTTCTTAATCCAAATTATTTCCTTAGGGACAATTTATCCGTTCGATTGGGTGGTCGCTTCATCATCGATTAGCGGAGCAAGAAAAGATTTTATACTTTCCTGAGCTGATGGACTGATAGTAAAATGACTGCCTTCTACTAATTCCACATTCACGGTCCACCTAGATTGCTTATATTTTTTTATTGGGGTTGTTTGGTCATTCTTGCCAAACCAAACTCGAGCTTTTCCTAAGATGGACGGATTTGATCGCACTTCATGTAGATATTTATTGCTTACTGCAAGTAATTTCCACAGATGGAATAGTTGAGCTTTTTCGATGTGACTTTGGTGCAATTGTAAAAACTGAAAGGCTACGGGCTTGATTATTCTTGTGCGGTGCAAGAGTGCAGCAAGTTTCAATAGGGTATTTCCTTTAAGTAATATTTTTCCTATTGGACTTAGAAGTGTGAATGCCACTTTATTGATGAATATTTTAGTGTATACGGTAGTTCCTAATTCTGGGCCATAAAATACAGTTGCTGCAGGTCCTTTCTGCATACCTGCAGCTGTTATACAAGCTATTCTAGCTCCAAAGCTATGTCCAGCAAACACTAAAGTCTTTTCGGGATACCAAGCTTGTATTTCTGTTATGATCTGAGCAAAATCCTTTGCAGTAATATCTGTAGGTTGAAGTTTGGTTTGTCCATGGTAGGGTAAGTCTATGGCAATAAGATGTGCATCATTTTTGAGGAAACTGAAAACTTTCTGGGCAAAAAATGCATCTTTAGAATAGGGGTGAAATAGAATAATCAGGAGCTTTGAGTCGTTCCATTGATCTACACAATGAAAAGATCCCCAGTCGGATGGTATAAATCTAGACACAGAATGATTAGTCATAAGGAAACTCGCTGAATTATGATCAACAATATACGAATGAGCAGAATTTTTATCCTACTTTTTTCCATAGGGCTCTTAGCTTCCTGTGATAAGGCTTCATTTCCTTCAGAGACTAAAGCACCAATAGATCATGTGATTTGGGATGATTTGCTCCAGATACACGTAGATACCAATGGATGGGTGGACTATAAAGGTTTGGCTAAGGATAAAGAAAAGCTCAACGAGTATTTAAGGCTGTTGAGTGAAAACCATCCCAATACAGATTGGTCAGAGGCTCAGCGGAAGGCCTACTGGATTAATGCTTATAATGCATTTACTATCAAACTCATTGTGGATCATTATCCAGTAGAAGGTATTAAGGAAATCAAAAAAGGAATCCCTTTTTTAAACTCTGTTTGGGATATTGATTTGATTGATATCCAAGGTATGTCATATACCTTGAATGATATTGAGCACCAGATTCTTCGCAAGCGATTTAATGATCCTAGAATTCACTTTGGAATCAATTGTGCTTCTTATTCTTGTCCAAGATTACACTACCGGGCTTATGATCCTAAATATCTAGACCTACAGCTGGAGCAAGCAACGGAAGACTTTATTAATGATTCTAGGAGGAACATTGTTAAGCAAGATGAGTTAAAGCTGTCGAAAATATTCTCTTGGTTTGGAAAGGACTTTAAACGTGGAGATATGACACTCCGGAAGTTTATAAATAAGTATGCCAATGAGCCGGTAGGAGCAGGGGTTGAAATAGAGTTTTTGGACTACGATTGGAGTTTGAATGAGAGCAGAAACAAGGTGATATAAAAAAGAGAGCTAATTGATAGCTCTCTTTTTATTTATAATGTTCCGCGTAATTCTTGTTCTCTTTCTATGGCTTCAAAAAGTGCTTTGAAGTTTCCTTTTCCGAAGGATTGTGCTCCATTTCTTTGAATAATCTCATAGAATACGGTTGGTCTGTCTTGAACAGGTTTGGTGAAGATTTGAAGTAAATACCCTTCTTCGTCTCTATCGATAAGGATATTTAGCTTTTTCAATTCTTCGATATCCTCCTCTATTTCACCTACGCGATCCAAAACGGTATCGTAGTATACTTCAGGTACATATAAGAAATCCACTCCTTTACTTCTCAGTTTACTAACCGTTTCAATAATATTATCCGTGGCTACTGCTATATGTTGTACCCCAGCACCTTTGTAAAAGTCTAAGTATTCTTCTATTTGTGATTTCTTTAGACCTTGCGCGGGTTCATTGATTGGAAATTTGATATAACCATTTCCGTTTGAAACTACCTTTGACATTAAAGCGGTGTATTTAGTAGAAATATCCTTATCATCAAAGGTGATTAATAGTTTAAATCCTAACACATCTTGGTAGAATTTAACCCACTTATTCATATCCCCTAATTCCACATTACCAACGCAGTGGTCTACATATTTTAGACCTATATCATCTACAGGATAGGCACTAGTTCTGGCTTCAAATCCTGGCATAAAAGCACCATCATAATTGGAACGTTCTACTAAAGCATGAACGGTATTACCATAGGTTTTAATACCAGCCATTTTGATCGTTCCGTTATCATCACTCAAGGTAGTCGGTTCAAAAGCAGACTCTGCTCCTCTGTCTAGCGCAATTTTGTAAGATTCTGCTGCATTATTTACCCATAATGCGAGTGTTTTTACTCCATCACCATGTTCGGCTACATGTTTCGCAATCTCATGCTCAGGATTAAGTGCTGCACTTAATACCAAGCGAATTTTTCCCTGTTGTAAAACATAGGATACCATATCTCTTGATCCAGTTTCAGGACCTCTGTAAGCAATCAGTCTGTATCCAAAAGCTGCTTGATAATACAAAGCAGATTGTTTAGCATTTCCGACATAGAACTCTATGTAATCTGTTCCATTGATTGGAAATGCATCTGTCATAACTGATGTTGCAGTATTTGTCGAAGTGTTCATATTTGTGATTTATTCTATCCAGCTTTTATAATAATCCGGGTCTTCTAATTCGAAGGCCTGTTTAGTCATAATCAAGGGTGCAAAAGTGTCTACCATGACCGCTAGTTCATGGGTACCTTTTTTACCGATACTTTTCTCTACAGTACCTGGGTGAGGTCCATGAGGTATTCCTCCAGGGTGTAGTGTAATCATGCCTTTTTCAACATGCTTTCTACTCATAAAATCTCCATCCACGTAGTACAATACTTCATCCGAATCAATATTAGAGTGATTGTATGGAGCAGGTATAGCCAACGGATGGTAATCGTATAATCTAGGTACAAAAGAGCAGATAACGAATCCTCTCGCGGCAAACGTTTGATGCACTGGAGGTGGCTGATGGACTCTTCCTGTAATAGGCTCAAAATTATGTATAGAGAAAGCATATGGGTATACGTAACCATCCCAACCTACTACATCAAATGGATGGTTTAAGTAGGTATAAGGATAGATCATATCCTGTTTCTTGATAAAGAATTTGAAATCGCCCTTTTCATCATGGGTTTCCAAATCTTGAGGCTTACGAATATCGCGTTCACAGAATGGAGAGTGTTCCATCAACTGTCCAAACTGATTCCGATATCTCTTAGGTGTAATGACCGGGCTACTACTTTCAACGATTAAAAGTCTATTGTCATTACTGTCAAATTCTAACTGATAGATTGTTCCTCTAGGAATAACCAAATAGTCGCCATATTCAAAAGGAATTTGTCCATAAGGTGTTTTTAACCGGCCTGTACCTACATGCACGAAAATGACTTCGTCTGCATCTGCATTCTTGAAGAAATAGTCTGTCATGCTATTGGACGGTGCAGCTAAAGAGATTTTACAATCCTTATTAACTAGGACAGGTATTCTAGACTTCAAGTAATCCGAGTGTGGAGCTACATTAAATCCTAAAAGAGAGCGATGTTTTAATTGTTTGTCATTGATTAATTCAGGCGCCACAGAATAAGGTTCTCCTACTTGAGTAATTTGTGTAGGTGCATTGGAATGATATAATATGGCGTAATTATCACTAAAGCCTTCAGTGGAAAACAGTTCCTCGTGGTATAAGCTACCATCTTCCTTGCGGAACTGAGTATGCCGCTTAGGCGGTATTTGTCCTAGAGAATAATAGTGCATAGTTTGAAAGTTTAAATGGTATTAAGGTTTTCAAATATATGGTTCAATGCGGTCTTTAATTGTTCGAGTTGTTTGTGATTCAATCCCGCATATGCTTTTTGACGAAAGGCATGTACATGAGGCATGACCTGACTCACCAGTTGTTCGCCATGTTTCGTGAGACAAATCTTGAATCTTCTTCTGTCTGTTGGATTTGGTACGCGTTCTACATAGGCTTTTTTACATAGAATATCTATGATACGAGTAATAGTAGGAGCGTCTTTAAAGGTCTTTGAAGCTAATTCAATTTGACCTTGACCATTACTTTGGTTGAGTTCTTGTAATACAACCCATTGATCAACAGTGATGTTGAAATCATGATCTTTTAAAACCTGTTGGAAGGATTGCTTCATCTTCTTTGAACTGCGTTCAATGATAAAGCCAGTCATGTACTCGGTTTGTTGTAAAACATCAACAGTCATTAGCAAACGATTTATTGCTAAGATAATAATTGTTTTACTAACTAAATGTAAGTTTTGGGATTAATTTTTCTCCTTCTATCATAGGTTGATTTTATTGCAATTATTATATTCAAGCTAATATAAAACAATCGTTCTTTTTGATGCTAATAATTATAGGTTTTTTTAGGGTATTTTATCAACAATTTAAAGAAGAA
>CAJXMP010000192.1 GCA_913056515.1 uncultured Lewinella sp. | reverse complement strand
GGATCAACAAAAAATCTAATGTCAATAAACTAATATTTGGACTTGCTTGAACATAACTCTGGGTACCCAAAGGGGTGATGACTATTCCTGTAAGGACCACGTGAAGGATAAGCTCTTTCCTTTGATCCGTAGTCAGTATGATATACAGGCAAATCAAAGCAATAGTAATTAGTGCAAAAGAGAACATGTAAAAGCCCTCATGGACGTTCCATCTGTAGTTTATGAATAATACGAGTGCTTGAAGGATAAAAAATACGGTTGCAGTAAGTTCAAATAACCTAAAGGGTTCAATTCGGTAAAGTTCGTTATCCTTAGGAGGGATTTGATTTTTTCTAGCCTGCACATTCATTATATGAAAAATATATAATTAATTTAATTATAGGTTATAAGGAGGCTTTTTATTTTAATTTTCGTGCGAATGATGTTAGATATAGCTCATAGCATGATGCAAATGTTCAATTCGTAAGATGGATTTATTTCAAGCCCTTAAAGGGTCACTAGTATTTGGTAGAAATTTATATAAGCATTTAGATAAGTTAGGGATAGATTACAAATCATTGTATTTGGATCATATTTGTTTTCGAGTAGCCTCTCCAATGGAATATGAGGCCATCAAATCTTTCCTTTTAGAAAACAATCAATTACTGGTGGAGCATCAGGTGCAAGGCAGACTGATAGCTACCTTCAAATTGAGTAGTCCAGTATTATTCCCTGATAGAACTATTGATGTCTTAGAATTACCAGCACCTAAGGTGGGTTCACCTTATCCTACCGGATATGAGCACATTGAATTTGTTTGGCCAGATCAATTGGAGCAATTATTAGAGCTATACCCTCATTTAGATTGGGATAAAAAAGGGCTTTCCAAGCCTATTAATAGAGATTTAAGATTAGCTTTGGACTCCAGTTGTTCAGTCAAATTTCATGAACAATCTCTAGAGCAGGTAATAGCAATAGAAAAGAATGGCAAAGAGTAAAAGTGAATTACATCCAAGAAATAAGCATAAGGAAGGCTATGATATGCAAAAGTTAGTTTTACGTGTCCCAGCTTTGCAACCCTTTATTAAGAAGAATCCTTCAGGTGTTGATAGCATAGATTGGTCCGATTCCAAAGCAGTGTTATTATTGAATAAGGCTTTGTTGTTGGAATATTACAAGCTACAAAATTGGTCGATTCCTCCAGGATTCCTATGTCCACCCGTGCCAGGCAGAGCAGACTACGTTCATTATATAGCCGATCTTTTAGCTAATGAAAATGATGATCAGATTCCTACCGGTAAGGGGATAAAAATCTTTGATTTAGGCGTTGGGGCCAATTGTATTTATCCTATTATTGGAGCTGCTGAATACGGATGGCGATTTGTTGGTGTAGAATCTAATCCAAGAGCTTTTAAATCCGCAAAGGGTATTGTAGCCTTTAATGATCACTTGCGCAATAAAGTAGAAATCCGGCAGCAGGTTGATCCGTCCAGTTATATGGAGGAAGTAATTAGACCCAATGAATTCTTTGATGCATTAATGTGTAATCCTCCTTTCTACAGTAGTGTAGAAGAAGCGGAGCATCATAATCAACAAAAACAACGGAATTTAAAACCTGCTTCTAAAAATGCTTCCAGGAACTTTGGTGGTCAATCGCATGAACTAGTAACTACAGGAGGAGAGTTGGCTTTTATACAAGGATTAATCGAGGCTTCTGCTTTGTTTCCAACAAGAGTGTTTTGGTATACTACTTTAGTATCTAGTGGGCGGCATTTGAATGTTTTTTACAAACAATTGAAAGAGCTCCAAGTGACGGAATATAAGACTATCGAAATGAAACAAGGCAATAAAATAAGTAGATGCCTAGCTTGGACTTTTTTGCGTCCTGCAGAGCGTAAAAAATGGAAATTTTAACGAATTATCTATTCGAATTAAGAAAAATTCTATAGCTTTCGAAACTCGACAAACAAGGGTGGTTTCGAAGATGATTTCATTTGTTTGGCTTGATACTTAAACTCAATCAGTTATAAGAAAAAGATTAGCACCTTAGAGCTTAAACATCGAAACCATTTCCTTTTTTAGAAAAAATATGATTATAGTTAGGCTTACCTTTTTGCCGCATCTTTTTTAAACGGCGTTGTACCACACGTAGTACTGTTTTTTCCGAGAAAGACTCCTCAGAATAGAAATGCCTGCCTTGAACAAAACCATGCTGTTTATCACTTTTACTTGAAGTGATTATTCCATCCTTTTTAATTTTCTTTTTCATGTGTAGATTGATCTAAACTTGAAATTTAGGGAATAAAAAAAATCTAAGTGTCTGAAATAGCTTCTTGCAAGGTTAGTTTAAACAAGGCTGAGATTGGTGGAATTATTCGTAAAACACTACTTGTCAAAGATTAATTCCTTAGATATTCATAAAAAATCATTTTGTAAGTTTCATTCCAAATTTATTTCTGACTACTTTCCTTAAATTTGCTGGAGAAAAATTATTGTGGCATGCGCATTTTGCAAAGCAGACAGTTGGTGTGGTTGGTCTTCATAATTATTTTATTCATGTTGTTAGTGAATAACGGTTTGACCTTGTGGGATCAGGATGAAGCGGCTTATGCAGGCTTTGGTAAACGAATGTTAGAGACAGGGGATTGGCTGATACCTAATTATCCTTGGTCCGATGTGCATCGAAAAACACCTTTTCATTTTTGGAATATTGCAACCATGTTCTCCTTTTTTGGAGTCAGTGAGTTCACCATGCGCTTATCTTCAGTAGCATATATTTGGGGAACATGTTTAATACTATTCTTTGGATTGCGCAAATATTTAGGTGCGGAAACCATGTTATTAGCAGTTGTCGTTTTGGCTAGTTCATTTTTGGTGCCTTCTCTAGCTAAAATAGCAGTCACAGATGCTACCTTACTCTTTTTTTCAACGCTTTGTGCTTTATCCATTATTAAAGTCCTTCAAGACTTCAAGTGGTATTGGGTGGGCATTTTTTGGTTATCCTTTGCTTTTGCCTTATTAACCAAGGGTCCGCCAATTATCATATTCACTGGTTGCATGGCCATTGGGGTTTTAATTTTTTACCCAAAGCGATGGAACTTACTAAAGTTTCATCCTTGGATTGGCCTTCCTTTGGCCTGTTTGCCTCTATATTTTTGGGGAAAAGCAACGGTAGCAGTAGATGACGGTGTTTTTATCTCTTGGATGTATGATTGGTATGTTCTAAAGCGAATTAGCGGATCAGTATTTGGTCAAACTGGGCCACCGGGAACACACCTGTTAGGTATATTTGGCTTCTTTTTACCATACCTTATTTTTATACCTGCCCTCATCAAGGATAGTATACAGTCGTTTAAATCAAAAAATGAAACACATTTCTTAGTTGTTTTATGGTTTATTGCTGGCTGGTTGATCTATGAGTTTTCGGCTTCTAAATTGCCGGCTTATGTAATTGTGGCGCATGTGCCATTTGCTATTTTAATAGCTCGGTCAATGCTTAATATTGCTCAACGAAAGACGATTAATGTTTTTCAATGGAAAGTTGTTTTAACGATTTTTATCAGTTTAATTAGTGCGGGGATTTCTGTGGCTCCTTTCTTGTTGGATGGCTTAGAATCCTTAGAACAAACGGCCGTTTGGTTAGGTTTTGGATTTGAATTCGTATGTATTGTGTTGATTTGGGGATCGGAGGCTCTACAATTAAAAAATTATGCCCTAGCTTGGTTACTATTCCAATGTGTATGTTGGACAATAATTTATCCCAAGGTCGATAATCTACACAATACTACAAGGCTTATAGCAGAGGACTTACATGACCAAGCCAATTCAAATTCTACTATTGTTATAGCAAATAGCTCTGGACGACCTCCTAGTTTGTTTTACTACTTGGAGCAATATTTTGGTCAAGTGCGAGAAGAAAAGCAAGCAGATAAATTATTAGATGCATATCAATCTGATACGCCTACCGTTTTGATTTTGAGTGAAAAACTTACGGATAAGTTAGATCTAAATTTAGTTGAGTCAGATTCAATCACTTATTCTGCAAAATTAGCTGATCGAAAAGATCCGGTTAAGTATGTAATCCTTTTGAATAAGGCTGCACAGAAAGACTAAATATTTGATCCTAAGCAATTTGTGCTTTGAGATAATTTCAGTAGTTTCGATTAGAAAGTTAAACCATAATTTTTGATATGAAAGTCATCCCTAGATACTGTTTTTACGCAGTGTTGTTTTTCTGCTTTATCGGTATTGTTTCTCCGATACAAGCCCAAGATTTAATCGTTCAGCCACCCAATTGGTGGCAGGGTATGCAAAACAGTTCCTTACAGCTTTTAGTGCATGGAAATGCAATAGGTAGATCGGAAGTTAGTTTATTAGATCCAGACAATTTGAACGTGCAAATAGTGTCTGTTGAACAGGCAGAAAGTCCCAATTACTTGTTCATCAACTTAGACTTATCTCAACTTTCTCAAGCTGGAGAAGTGATTTTCCAATTCGATTTTGGTGGCAGAAGACCTACTTGGTCATACACCTATGAATTCAAGGATCGTCAGCAAAACGGAACAGATTTTGTTGGTTTTGATCAATCAGACGTCATTTACTTAATTACACCTGATCGATTTGCTTCTGGAGACTCTTCCAATGATCTGATTGAAACTATGGCTGAAGCTAAATTAGATCGATCTGCGGAAGGAGGAAGACATGGAGGAGATATTCAAGGGATTATTGATCATTTAGACTATTTAAATGATTTGGGCGTTACAGCCATTTGGCCTAGTCCTCTATTGATTAATGATATGGAAGGTTATTCCTATCATGGTTATGCTATAACTGATTATTATACGGTTGATCCTAGGTTTGGGGATTTGGACAAGTATATTGAATTGGCTGATGAAATGCGCAAAAGGGGTATGAAGCTTATTTTAGATGGCATTGTAAATCATTGTGGTATTAGGCATTGGTGGATGCAGGACAAACCATTTAGCGATTGGGTCAATAATCCGGGTGATTATGTTTGGACGAATCACAGAAGAACAACACATGTAGATCCCTATGCCTCAGAGGTAGATAAGGATAGAAATGTAAGTGGATGGTTCGATCGATCTATGCCAGATTTGAATCAACGAAATCCCTACATGGCAACCTACCTGATTCAGAATTCAATTTGGTGGGTAGAAACATTAGGTCTAGGGGGCATAAGGCAGGATACTTATCCATACCCATTCCCAGAATTCTTATCGGATTGGACTTGCGCAATCATGAATGAATACCCCAATTTTAATATTGTAGGGGAGGAGTGGTCTTACAATCCATTGATAGTAGCACAATGGCAGGCAGGTAAAGCAGAGCAGTTAGGGTCTTGCTTAAAAACAGTGATGGATTT
>CAJXMP010000191.1 GCA_913056515.1 uncultured Lewinella sp. | reverse complement strand
TTATGATCGTTTTAGCTATAGTAACTTTCCCTGCTAGAAAGAATATAGCGGACTATAACATTAATGCTGAGGCAGCTCCTTTAGTGAAGTCTTTTATGTTAAGGACCCTACTTATCCTAATGACGGTAAATATTATTGCGATATTTTTAGTAAAACTGGATACGAACCTGCCGGAAGGAATGACGGAGGATATGAAGATTTATCCTATGATCATGCATGGTGTTTTTGCAGTATTACCGCTAGTAGTATTATACAAAATGTCTAGAATGAATTTAAGCAAATAAACGCAATCAGCCTTTAAATAAATCAAAAGGCCCGAGCAAAACTCGGGCCTTTTTTATGTGGTTTTTTGATGTCTAATTATTTCGATCTTCCCGTCTTCTCTGTCGCTCTGCCTTTTCTCGCTCTTTTGCATCTTGTTGCATTTGATAAAAGTCTAAAGTCTCATCAATCATGAATCCTTTATCCATTTTATTATCATGACCATATGCTGTGATGTAGATAACGGTTTCGATATAGTCATTAGTATTTTGAACACCTTTAAATAGATATCCTATCAGTGGGATACGTCTGAGTAAAGGCAAGCCACCTTGGGCATTGAATTTTTCTTTTTTAATAAAAAAACAACTACATGAAAATACAAAGTTCCTTTAACTAGTCACTCCGTTCAAAAAGTGGATGGAATACATATTTGATAGGCCTAAAAGAGAGAAAAAAGCGAGTGTCGGCGGGATTACATAACAATATACTTACGAGATTTGACCAAAAAGATAGTTTAAAACTTAGCTAAGCTTATCAGTCCATACAGATTGAATATCAATAAAAAAAGGCAGGGAAAATTTCCCTGCCTTTTTTTTATAATTCACCCGCTTCGACAGTTTCAATAAATCTAATCACCCCAGTCCAATAATTATCCATATCATCATACTGCGACAAATGCGAGCCATTCGGGCAGAATAGATATTTACTATTTGGAATTTCAGATGCCATCCAAAGCATATGATTCGGATCCATCGTGTCGTACTTACCTCCTACCGTTAAAGTTGGTACAGTAATCGTTTTTAACTTCTCTGAAACATCCCAATCTTTTAAAGTAGCGTCCCCTTTTAAACCAAATTCAGATGGTCCCTGCATATACACATAAACTTCCGGGTTCAAGTGCGTGAAGGTTCGGATTATCGCATCTGGCCACTCTTCTACAGGGGCGCGTAATACGTGACGCGTGTAGTAATGCTCCTCAATAGTAGACAAATAGGTCTCATTACCATAATCCTCTCTGTCTTCATAGTACATGATGGTATCTAAAACTTCTGGAGGTAGAGCAGGAGCTAAAACTTCCTTATTGTACTTATTGTAAGCCTCGACATTAGACATCATATTGGATATGATTAAGCCCTTTAGATTTTCTTGGTGTTCAAAGGCATATTCCATGGCAAGAATACCCCCCCAAGACTGGCCTAATAAGTAGAAATTATCTTTATTCAAGCCTAGCGCTTGGCGCACTTGTTCCACCTCATCCACAAACCTTGGAATATTCCATAAGCTGGTATCTGAAGGTTGATCAGAGTAATATGACCCTAACTGATCATAGTAGTAGAACTCAATATTTTTCCCTGGGAAATATTGCTCAGCACTCTCATACAATTCGTGCGTACATCCAGGACCGCCATGTAAGAGTAGTACTTTTACATCTGGGTTATCCCCCATCTTCCTAGTATATACTTGAAAATCACCTTTAGGTGTAGTAATAGGCACCATTGTAACGCCTTCTGCATTTAGCTTAGCGTCTTTCATTGCCTGATCCTCCGCGGACATTGCGGTGGCCTCTTCTGATTGATTATCTTCGCTTGCTGACTGTTGACAAGAAATTGCCAAGAATCCAAGGCAAAGGAATAGAATAACTTGTTTTTTCATAAAGGATGGATAAATGTTTACTAAAATATACGCATTTATCCATCCTTTAAACAAATCTTTAAAAAGAACTATCGAATTACGTGGAATCTACCCAAATAAATCTGATCCGAACTAATCAGCTCCAATAAATAAGATCCATTAGATAAATTCAAGTCCTCTATGTTAATTACACCTGCCTGATTAGAGGCTGAGCGTGCTGAAACAAGACCACCATCTACAGAAAAGATTCGAACCTGTTGTACGGTGTTCCAATCTAGATCGGTCTCAACAAATAATTGATTCGAAGTAGGATTTGGATACAATTCTAATGCTTGTAGATCTTTATCTACTCCATATATAGAGGATACATCTGCTTGACCAATATTGACATCAGTATATAATCTGTACTCCCCTGCTGCTAAACTGATATTCATATTAACATCTGTAACCTCTAATGATTCACCAGAAAAATACTCATACCAAGTGCCGCCGTGTGGGAATCCTGCTACAATGTTTTCACCATCCATATCAAAAGCACCAAGAATCACCACATCCATTTCACTATCGTATAAACGAATCCGCTTCCAATTCGGATTAGATAAGTCCAATTGATAGTCAGACGTATGAAAAACATCGTAGGTATTCCTAAGATCTAACAAGGCCTTGTTTACATCATATAAGCGTACTCTATTATAGTCGCCCAGGAAGTCCCAAACTACTGGTTTAGGATCTAATTTACAGCCTGTATCATTCAAGTCTACAGTCCCATCAGCGCACATGAAAATGGAATATTCATAGCCTAATTCTCCAAACTGCCACATCATTTTAGGACCTGGCAAAGTCAAGAAGAATGTTGAAGCCAGCTCCATACGCTTAAGTGCTGTTACAAAATCTGTCACATCATATCCCCCTGGACCTGAATTACCATAGGCCATGTTCTTGAACATCAGACGCTCTTCATCATGACTTTCCATATAAGATACCAAATGCGGAACAGGCCATCCACGTTCTGAATGTACCCCCCAACTTAAGTTGCTATTGTATCCCATAGTAGCCTCATTGTACTGGTAGTTCATATTACCCCAAAGCATGAAGCCGTATTCAGCTAGATTTTTCTCTTCTGCATTTTCTGCAAAATGCTCCAAAATCAAAATGGATTGAGGATCTACACTCCAGATCACATTAGCCATTCTTTTCAACAGATCAATACGACTCTGATCGTATCCCCCTGCATCCCAAGAACCCCCTACATTTTGGGTGAATCCTTTAGTCAAATCAAATCGGAATCCATCAATATGATATTCATCTATCCAATGTGTATTCACTCTGTCCACATAATACTGCGTCAAAACACTTTCATGATTGAAGTCACTACCTACGTTGAAATTATGCGTAGGATCTACATTAAACCATGGATTGTCGGCTGCGGGTTTACCCCACTGACCTGCGGAAGCATCCCAGTAAAGTTGTGCCAAAGGACATTGGTTGAAGCCGTGATTCAAAGCTATATCAAGAATAACAGCGATACCTCTCGAATGACATTCATCCACGAAAGTTTTGAACATCTCAGGGCTTCCGTAATATTTGTCCAATGCGTGGTGGAAAGAGACATTGTACCCCCAGCTGAGGTTACCCTCAAACTCCATCACAGGCATCAGCTCAATAGCATTAATTCCTAGCTCATCCAAATAATCCAAGCGCTCTATTAATGCATCATAATTTTGCTCCTCCACAAAGTCTCTAATCAGCACTTCATAAACGACTAATTCTTCTTTAGCGGGTCTCTCATAATTATCGTGTTGCCAGTTGAAACTTGGTTTTACTGGATAAAAACTTGTAACATTCCCGGAAGTCTTTCCATACGGATAAGGCTTTAAATTCGGGAAAGTAGATTCAGGGATATATCCATCGTTGAATGGATCTAAAATGATTTCACTATATGGATCTGCAATTTTTAACTCCCCATCGACATAATATTGATAAGCATACTCTGTATTAGGATCTAATCCTTGCACATCCAACCACCAGACCCCATCCGGGCTTGGCGTCATGAAGTAAGCCTCACTAGCTACCCAATCATTAAAATCTCCAATCAGATAAACATAATCTTTATTCGGTGCTGTCAAGGCAAATCGTATATGATCTCCTGCAATTCTATTGATACCCGGTATCGTTCCATTTGGATAAGGAATCACGGTAGGCGTTCCAGCAACAGTAACATATACCGTATCCTGAATCTCATCCGTACCATCATCTGCCACCATGATTAATTCATGATCACCAATGGAAGGCTCTAGATTGTATTCTAAACTCAAGCTACCTGACTCAGAAGCAATTAAATTTCCGTTGTCATATAAACTGATAGCAGCATCTTCAGAAGCATTAATCACCAAGTCAATCGACTCTCCTTGATTAAGAACAGTACTATAGTTAGTTGGATTGGCAAAACCAGCTACAAAACCTTGCTGACCAGAATAAATTGGAATAAAAATGTCCCCATTATCATCTGTTTCTTCTCGCACACATTGTTCGTTTTCAGGGCAGGGAACTGTCGGACAAGCATTTGATTGTGTAGTTGATGCGGGAGATGTGATTGTTTCTAAAACACAAGCAACCTTTTGAGATGACGGGGTTCAGTATTATACTTCATTGCATTCCAAACGAACTGCAACTCGAACAACTCAGAAAATGTGTAAAAGCATCACACATTTTTCAACAAGTTTCGCGAATACTTGAGAAAGAAGTCACAATTCTTGGAAACGAAAATCCTAATCGTAAAACGGAATCAACATCGTATGAAGTAAATGGGTAAAAACAGTCAATTTCAAGCCATTTATGCTTTCACATGTCAGAAAATTGCACTGCGAAGTTTGATTTCGGAAGAAGTTGCACAATTGGAAAAATTACTGACAGTCGCCAGAATTTGAGATTGTGGATAATACAGTCATGTATCCACCCGATCAAAACTTTGAGGAATATGCGATTGTTCTACACATGAGCGTAGTACATAGAGACGTAAATACTCACCCATTACGAATTAAAAATATGGAAATCTCTGCTAAAAACTTTAACGATCAGCAGGCAGAAAACAAAACATATATCGGTACCAAGTATGGTACAAAGATTTATCCACAAAAGTGAGATTGTAGGTTTTCGCCACGGTGTCAGTTTTTCAAGCCAGGACTATGTCTTGCAGGATCGTGTTGCCTTCTGTGGGCCGTTTTGTCAAGGAACGAGCCAAGTCAATGAGGGCTTGGATACTTGGCTGATACGAGGTGGATACGAGGTATATCTGGCTTCAGTGGCTGTCGGGCTTCCCGTGCAAACGCAGTACCAGCAGGGAATCGTCAATTCCATTGATGTTCTGATGAAGATGTCTGGCTTCAATAACTTCCCGGTTGGATTTCTGCAAGTCTTCTTGATTGAAGGCATCGCCCACCATCCTTGATTTTGTTCGTAAGGCATTTGTCTACCGTCCCTCGTACCTTGGGCTAGA
>CAJXMP010000190.1 GCA_913056515.1 uncultured Lewinella sp. | reverse complement strand
GCTATATTTCCAATTAGAAAACCTGTTCCAACTCCGGGTTTCATGATTAAATTTTCATTACCATCAAAGTCTGTAAAGCTTTGGAATTGATTTACCCCACCTCTCAAAAACAAGAAGTCCTTGTACAATAATTCTAAACCAAATTGTACATCCATACTCAAGGAAGATCCAGATACTAAGGCGTTTCGTTGTCCATCTGTGTTGATTTGTACTCCAAGCTCAGGATATAGTGAAAAGGTTTCGAATTCAAATGTTTTTCCTATCCCTAATAGGATAGTAGGTCTGGTGATTTCGGTGGAATTAAGTGCAGGAAGTTCATTGCCAGTGCCTAACAAGACTGCTTTCTCATCATCTGTGAATTGCACAGACCAAGCATTAACTGTGGTAGAAATGTCTCTCAACATAAGGCCAATATTCCAAGAATTAACCTTGTATTGTGCGCCAAGATCAAGTCCAAAACCCCATGAATCTGCAAAAGAGCCGATAACCCTACGTACAATTTTTAGAGATGAACCGTAATTAAGGTAGCCATTATTCAATGATTTTTTAGATCCAAAGCCACCAAAGAAAGCCATGTCTGAAGCTGAAAATTCTACGATGTTATCATAATTAATGCTACCATCATCATTGTATAACGAAAGGGTATTTGGAATACCATCAATACCAAATCGAACAAATCCAAAGCCTAGTCTACTGTTCTTATTTTGCATAGGAACTGAAAAGGCAAAAACATCATGCTTGCCAATACCTGCAAACCATTCTGCATGCATTAGTCCTAATTGAAGGTTTGGGCTTTGAATGTCTACTAAGCCCGCCGGGTTCCAAAAAATGGAAAAAGCGTCAGCAGATGAAGCTACTACGGATGAACCCATAGCCTGAGCCCTAGATCCTACTCCTATAGCCAAGAATTCATTACTATATTTTTGAGCTTGCAAATGGAAGCAAGTCAATGCCAATAAAATAGAAAATAAATATTTTGTCATTGGGTGATTTGTGTATCTAAACAATATTCTCCTAACTATCATTTCATAGCAAAGGTATACTCTAGCACAAAATTAACGGAGATTTAGAATATTCCTGCAAGATAGTTGGTAAATAAACCTACTCCAAGTCCAAAAAGATTACCAATGGCCATTCCCAGCACCGCAAGACCTATGCCTCCGGTTAAAAGATGAGGGGCTTTAAGTGTTGTAGTCATTTGACTGATGAATGGAACACCAAAAAGAGCTGCTACAAATGCCACCATAGTTTCTTCCCTTGGAATTCCCAAAATCCTACAGATGATTATATGAGATACCATGGTAAGGATAATAAGTAGAGCAAAAACGGGTAATAACTTTTGAGCTAGAACAATTAGGGTTTCTAAATCGGCATGTAAGCTGATGCAGGTGCAAAACACCAATAGAAAATAATCTCCTGAAACGGTTGTTTGGTACTTACTTTTGACCCAATTGGTCTGAGCTATGATTAAACTAAATAAGGTGATCAATATAAAAACAGCCATAGTTTGATTGGAAGTACTCCAAGTAGGTATGGCAAACGGTAAAAGAGCAAATCCTAAGGTAATTAGTGCTAAACCAATGCCTTTGATATTTTCTTTTGGTTTTGAAAAGAACAAGGATGATTCCTGTTCTATTTTTTCGGTGTCTTCATGTTCTTTCTTTCCTTTTTTTAAGAAAAGCCCATAGCAAAACGGACCTATACTAATTAGGAAGAGCAGTAAAAATGTTCCTGAAAAAATATCGGAGTATAGCGCAGAAGTTATGAGTTCATTAGATGCCCCCATACTTTTTCCAACTGCACTTAAGTTGAGGTTTCCTCCACTATATAATCCTGCTAACATACCACTAAGTTTGTCGAATTCAGGTATTTTATCCTGATGCCAAATACAGAGTATCGAACTAAATGCTCCAGCTAAAATAATACATGTGAGATAAGCTATAATAAGGGGTTTGCCGAATGAGGCTAGGTTTTTGAAAGAGGATTGGAATAGGTGCAAACTGATGGCTAAAAGTATCGTGACATTCATGATGCCTTCAATGACAGGATTTAGTGCTTCATTGAATAGTATTAGACTACTTAATAAACCCACAGCGTAGCAAATTATGATGGGATTTAATCCAAAAGGTAATCCTTTTTTATGATGTATACGCATCGCAAAATAGGGTAGCAGGAATACAACTAAAAGACTTAAAGCCAGATTCATTTCAACATCCATCATGCTCAATTTATACAGTGCTTATGGATAGTTGGCCCTCGATATAATCCACAAATAGTTCCTCATCTTTTAGTGCAGTATTTTCTACTAAATATAGCGAAATGGCACGCACTAATTGATGTTCTATCGCACGCTGTAGAGGTCGCGCTCCTAGTTTTTCATTAAATCCAGTAGCAGCCAGGTGGTCTATAACAGCATCGGTATATTTTAAGGTAATTCCTCTAGATCGTAGACCTGATCGATTAGCTAATTGATCAAGTTCTAAGCGTGTTATAGCCTTGATTTGAGTTGGATTCAAAGCCTTAAACGTAAGTATTTCATCTATCCGATTCAGAAATTCGGGTCTAAAAAAGGCTCGCATGGCGGATTGGTATTTGACCATGGAATCGTCTGTTTCTTGAAAGCCAATAGAGGACAAGGACTGTGCTCCAATATTGGAGGTCATAATGATGATTGTATTTTTGAAATAGATAGGTCTACCTCTGTTATCTTTCAATGTCCCTTCATCCAATAGATTCATCAGGTTGTCAAAGATAGAACTATGCGCTTTCTCAATTTCATCAAATAGGATTACACAGAATGGTCTATTTTTGACTTCTTTAATCAATCGACCACTATCCGTCGTAGATCCCAATAACTTTCTAAGGTCCCCTGGGATTTGGAATTCACTCATGTCAATACGAACTAGAGGTGGATTCTCATCATTTTGGCCGAAGAAAAATTCAGCTAAGGTTTTTGTGCAAGCTGTTTTCCCTACTCCTGTTGGGCCTGCGAATAGAAAGGTTGAAATAGGTTTATTCGGGTTGTTGAGTCCTGTTTTGAATATTCGAATGATATTAATCATTCGATCAATAACATGCTCTTGTCCAATTATCTTTTGTTCAAAGAAATCTCTGATAACCTGATCTTCAAGCTTTATTTCATCCCGAATAAAAAGTTCTGCTATGCCTGTCTTTTTGCAGAATTGCTGGATGACAAAATCTCTATCGATGGTAGAGATTTTTTGGGTTTGGGCCTTGGATAGTCCTTCCGTAAAGAATCGAAGAATTTTTCCAGGGAATACTTCATAAGGTGCAAATCGTTTGAGTAGGCGTTTAGACAAGAATAAAGCATCTGTATCTATCGAAATCTTAAACTCCTGTTGACTCGTTTCCTGTAATTGCTCTAATACTTTATTCAACTGATCTTCTTCCATTTCATCAATGTAGATGACCTGAAAGTAAGACAGGAAAGAGGGGAGGAAGTCTTTTATAAAATGCAGCTCTGATTTGGTTAGCTCCGCAATTATTTTTAGTTGTTTTCGCTTGAGGAATTTGCGTAAAATGGCTGGAGTACTAGTATCTGGTTCTCCTTCAAACATTTCAATGATTTCATCAATCCAAAGTATTCCTGCATTTTGATGTAATCTCGCAATTAATGTCTCAATATTTTTTTCTTTCTCACCAACGTATTTGGCTTTACCTTTGATGCCTCGAGCATGCATTCGGTAATAGCGTGCATTTTGTTTTTCTTGAACCAATGCCTGCTTTATAGCTTGATAGATGATACTACTCTTACCACTTCCTATAGGCCCACAGAGGATGACATTATCTTCTTGTTTGACCAATATGTCTTTGATTTGCTGGATCAACGGATCTACTTCCCAAGCTATGTTTTTAAGTTGATTGATTCCTTTAAAAAAGTTATTGGGAAAAAAGATTTGCTCTGCGTTTTCGAGTGGCTTTTGGGAGTGGTTGTTTTGTTCCTTGGATGATTCTTTTGGGGCAACATGGATGAAAATAGGTTCAGCACTTTGCGTGAGTATCAATCTGGCTAGAGATTGTTCACTTTCATTCAAATGATTCTTGATGCCTTTTATTAGTGATTTTTCTAATTTTTTACCTGGCTTGATATGTCCTAGAAGCTGATGTAAATAACCCACATGTCCATTGTCGTCTTTTTCTTGTAAGGTGAAAACTTCTAATTCAATGGGTACGGTAGAGCTCACTGAATCTATGGCTTCTTTTACTAATTGACCCTTTAAAATTTCTGATTCAAAGGTTGACATGTAGTCTATTTCAATTTGAGCGTATTCGTCTTCTTCCATCAGTTTTTGAATACTTTGAATAACCTCTGTTCTAGTCTCACCCAATGCTATATAATTGGTAAACGGCACTTGCGCCAAGAGTTGATGCTCAGAGAGGGTGAAAAGGTAGGTTAGAACTGGCTTTGCTTGCTCACTCATGAATTAAGTAAAATGTCAGTGGATTAATAAAGATATTCGATTTTTGGAAACTTGCATCAATTTAAAATGATAAATGGGTAGAATTATTTAATACTTGATTTAAGGGATTAAAATTGGATGTATAGACTTAAAAAAATAAATATTTATTATATTTTTCGGATACATAAAAGAGATAGTTTAGAAAGCTATTTCTATATAAATCCTGGGGTACTATCTGTATAAGGTAGGTAAGATGCTCAAAACACGTCGGTTAGTTACATCTCATTAAACTAATTTTAATTTAAACACTATGAAATTAAAGTACTTCCTTACTTTTTTGTTGTTAGGACTGCTTTCTAATGCTTATGCACAGAAATGGGCTGAAGTATTTGAAACGGGTGGCTCATACCTTGAAGTCAAAAAAGCCTTTTATGACGAATGGAAAGACAAGCCTTATGTCCGATCGAGTGGATACAAGCCCTTTAAGCGATTTGAAAATTTTTATGAAGAAAGACTTTACCCAGAGTATAAATGGCCAAACCCCATGCAGGTATGGAATGAATATCATGCTGTAGCAGGTAAAATGCCAGTAATTACGAATCAATGGCAACCTGTAGGACCTACAAGTTGGACAGATGGTGCTGGCTGGAATGCCGGTCTAGGCAGAATAAATGTAGTTTATGTAGATCCGAATAATCCAAGCATCATTTATGTAGGCGCACCTGCTGGAGGATTATGGAAATCAACAGATGGTGGAAGCTCTTGGGCTTGCTTGACAGATGACCAGCCTGTTTTAGGTGTTTCGGATATGGAGATTGATCCTAATAATTCCAATGTAATTTACCTCGCTACAGGTGATGGAGATGCTTCAGACACCTATTCTGTAGGTGTAATTAAATCAACCAACGGTGGGTTAACTTGGAATACCACAGGTTTGAATTTTCAAGTGACTCAAACTAGACGAATCCGCAGACTCATTATGCA
>CAJXMP010000189.1 GCA_913056515.1 uncultured Lewinella sp. | reverse complement strand
GATTTTGAAAACCTAACCTCTGTTTTTTGTTTGATAAATTTACGCATCATAATGATTGCGGGGACTTTGGTTTCCCAACTGGGACTCCGAACAAGCCAATCGTCATACCACTCAAGTACATCGCACTTGTCGTGGTACATGTATTTAATTGCTTCTTGCCATTGAATTACGCTGAGAGGAAGATAACTTACGGGCTGTGCGTCGGCATTTAGAATTAAAACGTCAGACACGAGTCCCTCCTGTTTAGGTTACCTGATATTATTTATCTCTAAGTTGTATTGATCTAAACACATATCTTCAATTGTTTTTGTAAGTGTTGCATATTCCGATAATTCATCAACTACGGATGATACCGCATCACCTTCTCTACGAGGAGCAATTTTACGTTTAATCGGTTTACCCGTTACTTTATCCATAGTATCTAAAACCTCTAAGACACTATATCCTGTATTACTACCAAGGCATTCATAAGGAGTATTTGTAGGACCTTTTTCGACAGCATTTACGATTGCTGCAGCAAGATCTACAACATGGATATAATCTCGAATACAAGTACCATCCCTAGTGCTATAATTATCGCCGTAAATAGAAATCTCGGCAAATTTACCAGCAGCAGCCATAGCAGCCACACGAATAAGGTGAGTAGGATCGCCGAGTTGACGGTTGCTTCCGTCAGTGCCAGAAACATTAAAAAAACGAAAAATAGTATAACCATCTGCTTTTTCCTTAATAATATCTTCAGCAGCCACTTTGCTGCGAGCATAAGGCGAAGCCATTTCCCATGCTGATGAAGTACTTGCAAAAATAAAGTTTGGTGTTTTTACTTTATCAAGCATGTTTGATGTACCCATAGCATTTACACGATAATATTCTGTGGGTTCTTTAAGAGACTGTGGTACAACACTGCGACCAGCCAAATGTACTACAGCATCATATGTTCCGTGCACAGCAAAGGGACAAGTCACATCAACTTTTTCAAACATGTTTACATAATCAGAAATGTCGTTGTGTTCACCGTGGATATTAGTATCCCAGGCATCGATGTAATACCCATGCTCTTTAAGAAGTTTGCATACATGGCTGCCTATATAACCAGTAGCACCAGTAACTAATACTTTCATAAATTCCTCCATTACGAATTATTAATATTCTACACTATATTTAGCCAAATGTCAACTATAAATAAAGCATGAAACATTTATTATTACTACTCCTTCTAGCGGCATGTGCTGCCGATCCTTCTTATAGTTTAAAGAAGGACACAAACACTCTTACTCATAAAGCATATCATTATTATGGTTTAAGTGAAAATAAAGATCGAAAGCTCATTAAAGAAATTACAGGTGTAGATCCTGTTAATACTGAATGGTGCGCTGCATTTGTTAATATGGTCTTATTAGAACAAGAATTACCAACATCAGCAACAGTCAGTGATTATCCTTTAATGGCTAGAAGTTTTTTATTTTGGGGAGATCGAGTTACTGGAGAACCACAACAAGGTGATGTAATGGTTTTCGAAAGAGGTAGCAATGGTTGGCAAGGACATGTCGCGTTTTATGTAAGTGATACAACAATTAACGGCGAACTTTATTATAACGTTCTTGGCGGAAACCAGAGTGATTCGGTCTCAATAGAACCATATCCAGCAAGCAAGTTACTGAGCGTCAGAAGAATAGATCCTAAACAACAACTTCAATTAGCTGGCATCTATTAATTTTCTATTCCATAAATTACAAGCAAATACTCTTCGTGTGCCTTGAGTGATATCACTTACTCTATGAAACTCGGCTGCATTAAATATTACAAGCCTGTTTGGAATTGGAGCTATTCTTTCAATCTCTTTACCTTCTAGTTCTAAATATCCACCTTCTAGATTATCATGTTCTGCATATAAAACAGAACCCATGATAGGTACTACAATATCACCGTTTAATTTGTATAAAGCTTCATCTTTATCTTGATGCCAGCCCATTTGTACGCTTTTAGAAAGTATGTTAGTCCAATACTCGTAACCAGCACACCATTTAGAATGGCCTGGATCAAAAAAATTCCAGATCATTCTTGATAGTCCTTCGTAAAAGTATTCAGGATCGTGATTAATATCTACCCAAGTATTCTTGTGGCGAAATTTCCAATTATCTTTATTATTAAAATGTACCCAATCATTATCAGGTAAAAAATTGTCAACTACGATCATTACTTACTTTCTAAGAATTAAGTTCCTTGGTCTTTATTTACCACTAAAGGAATACAAACAGCCTGTGTGTTTGGAGGATAATAGCCTTCCGGCATTCCAAACACGGTAGCTGTAAACGATTCACGAGCTGTAAAGCATTCGGAAAATGAGTCAAAGAAACCTAAGTTTGTGGCTCTTATACTCATTTCATCCACTGTTCCTGTTAGCAGTATTACTATTAGAGCAAACATAACGCTCTCCTTTACTGCCTTAAAAAGATATTTATATGGATGGTGCTCTCGCCCGGACTCGAACCGGGACGCCGTAAGCGAGAGATTTTAAGTCTCTTGTGTCTACCTATTCCACCACGAGAGCTAATTGGCCCGCCCTCTAGGATTCGAACCTAGGACCTACGGTTTAGAAGACCGTTGCTCTAATCCACTGAGCTAAGGGCGGATTAAATTTATTTTCTATATTCCAAAGTGTACCATTCACCATTATTGTAGAACGTAATAGTACTATATTTGTACACTTTTACTTTTTTGTTTTCGTAAAGAGTAGTTTCGTCACAGCGTCTTTCTTTACGATAACCAACGATTTTATCATTGCCCTTTTGAGCTTTATCAGCTCCAACTAGACCACCAATAACTGCACCTGCTGCAGCACCATCGTCATTACCTGTGGCACCTTTACCAAGAATGCCGCCAATAATCATACCAAGCAATGCGCCTTCAGCAGCATTTCCTTGTTGGTTTTGATAAATGGGTACATCTACATCATAGCAGTCTGTTACCTGAACTGGTACGCGCTGATTTTCCATGCGATATACATCTTTTATTTTTGCTTCTACTCGCTTATCAGCATAGGCTGGGAATGCAAGTAATAGAGCTAATAGACTAGCTCCAATCTTGGATGTCGTATACATCTTTGTAAGCCTTTTCTGTATCTTTATGACCATGATTGTAGCCAATAATATATCCAATTACACCGCCACAGATTGTGCAGATGAAAGCAGCTGAAGTTACAATACTCATGTTATTATCCTTGTTGAATAAAGTTTGGTTGAACAGCATAAAAGCCGTTATCAAATTCAAATGGCTCAGAGCTGCCATCGCATTCCATACCATCATATTCAGTTTCGATCATCTTTGTAACTTGACCGTCTGAATCAAATTCAATCCATGTGATATCCATATCATATTCCGTCATTTTTTTGTTTCCTATAATTAATATAGTATTTTTTTCTGGAATGTCAACCTTTTAATTTAAAATATTTTACAAATTCCAACAAAAATCTTTCAGATCTTTCTCGAGCTTCTTGTTCCCACCAACAAGTATCGTATTCATAGCCTTGATCTAATAGAGTACCTAAGTTATCATACATGAATTGTTTTACATGTACTAATTCGTGGGCTATACTAATATATATTTGACTAAGAGTTTTGCTTTCCTTTGAAATTAAAATTAAGAAGTTATCTTCATCGATATCGATACACAAGCCAGATTTACCATTTACCAATTTTTCCTGTCCCACAATTTCAATATGGTTTGGATTGGCTGGTAATCTATCTAAACAGAACTTTACAAAAGTTTCTGTCAGTTTGTAATCTAATCCTTCTACTTTAAGTCTCATCTTTAAATAAGGTAGTGTTTTGATTAATAGCATGGTGAATGATTTGCCACTTAACCCATGCTTCCATGCAATGTTCCATATCCCAAAAGAAAATAGCGTCAATGATAGATGCTATATTTGCTTTACCATCTCGTCTTCGTTGGTGTTGAGTGGCAGAGATTGTTTGATTTAATTTGCCACCCAGCAATACATTAAGCAAAATAGATGTTTGTATTAAAACACGATTTAAGTATTTTTTCATAGCTCATCCAAGTCCTTAACAAACTGTTTCTTAGGAGTTGTTTTTGTCCAATAAGTGAGTTCTTTCTGAGCTGCTTTGATTTCTTTTTCAAGCTCTTTAACCATCTCATCAGTCAAACTCATAATGTTAATACGCAATAGACGATCAACATCCTCAGGTAATGCATCTGTCACATCAAGGATTTGTTTTCCAACATCAGCTTTCTTACGATTTTTAAAGATGATATTATCCTCTAGTACAGCCCCGATGAATTGACGTTTAACATCTAACCAACGAACTAATTCAATAGCTTCTGCTTGACGTCGTTCAATACGAGTTTGTAGTATACCAAGGCGATAATCTACGAAATCTTTAATTAGAAGACGTTCATCATCGTACTCACGAAGCTTGCCGTTTTGATCAATTACAGTGAGGTTCTCACTCAATGGTTTACTTAGCTTAAATTTAGAAATGATTTTTGCATCATTCCAGTTGGCTGACGTATTTTGCTTTAATTTGATTTCAAATGAGAAACCAGTCTTATCGCAAAGATCTTCATAGGATACAATATCACCGTCGTCCTCTAGCTTATCAAGAACCTTCACATATGATTCGCGATCGAAGCCATAAGGAACTTCAGTAATCATCATTTGTGTTTTGGACTTCTTATGATATTTACCATAAACGATATGACGATCTTCAACTGGATCATAGTCAACTCGTCCTTTAAAGTCTGGGAAGGTCACTGGCGCCTTGTTGGTTATATTACCATCCGACAAGTACTCACGAACGAGGCGAGAGAGGTCTTCTGGGCTTCTTGGAAGGATGTTTGTAGCAAATCCAGTAGCAATACCTTTGGTTCCATTAGCAAGTACCAATGGAATAACTGGCAAGTAGAATGCAGGAGGCTCGTGTTCAGGATCCTCATGGGCGGGGGCGAGGTCAACATCGCGAATATACTTCTCGAAGTTCTCGCTTAGGCGCGTATAAACATAACGTGGTGCACCTGCTTCTTGAACTAGTCGAGTTCCAAAGGAACCCCTCCCCTCGACTAAGCAGACATTGTTATTCCACGTGGCAGCCATTAGTTGCCCCGCCCCTGCGGCAGATCCTTCACCGTGATTATAACCGTAATCGGAAATAATACCGGCTACTGCGGAAACCTTTTTGAAATCACGCTTTGAGTTCAATATAGAACTATAAAGGTAAAATCTTTGGACAGGCTTCAGACCATCTATCATGTTAGGAATCGCTCGTGATTCCACAGTGTACATTGCAAAGGATAGCCACTCGTTTTTGGCTACCTTTGAAATAGGATATTCATTTGCTTCAACTGTAAATTCCATCAATGACATGACGCACCCTTTTTCAATTTATAGATATATTCTATCACGGTTTCTTTACAATGTCAACCATATCTTGCACACTGCTTATTGCTAAATCGATTACACTT
>CAJXMP010000188.1 GCA_913056515.1 uncultured Lewinella sp. | reverse complement strand
GGTAATCAAATCACGGTAGATCCTCAAACAACGACCACATACAATATTACCATAATTGATCTGGATACAGGTTGTCCGTATTATCTGACTGCTGAGGTCTTTGTACCTGAACTAATCACTGTGGAGATTACTGGTGAAAGTTTGATTTGTCCTGAAGATTTACCGCAATCTGTGACGCTAGACGCTATCAGTAATTTAGCAGAGTCTTATAGTTGGGAAGATGATAATGGAAATACTTGGACTGGTCCAAGTATTCAAGTAGAACCTACTGAAACGACGACTTATACGGTTACTGTAATAGATCAGTATGATTGTGAAACTACTGCTGAACATACGATTACCATTCCAGAAGAAAATGTATTCACGATTGATGCACCAATTATCAATTGTGAGTTTGATGGTGATCCTATCACTATTTCAGCTACTGGCTCTGTGCAGCCGTTAGACATTACTTGGTATTATGATGCAGATCATACCCTTGAAATTCCAAGTGGCGCTTCTGTTCAAGTAGATCCTACGGAAACAACCACTTATTACGTGGTTGGTGTTGACCAGTACGATTGTGTATCCGAAGATAGTGTTACCATTGAAGTACCGGAAGATCCTAACTTCTCTGTAGAAGACCAAATCAATTGTTTGACGGATTCCGATCCGGTTATTCTAACAATTAACAATCCGAATAATCTAAATATTGATATTACTTGGACGCCGAACGAGGGTACGCTTAATGGTAATCAAATCACGGTAGATCCTCAAACAACGACCACATACAATATTACCATAATTGATCTGGATACAGGTTGTCCATATTATCTAACTGCTGAGGTCTTTGTACCTGAGCTAATCACTGTGGAGATTACTGGTGATAATTTGATTTGTTGGGACGAAATTCAAGAGATTACATTAACAGCTGATGCACCATTAGCTACCACTTACGTTTGGACCATAGAAGGAGATAACACAGTATTATCTAATGATTCAACATTACAAGTTACACCTACTGAGACGACTACCTATATGGTCACTGTAACAGATGCATATAATTGTGAGACTAGTGCTACGTACGAAGTAGTTATAAGCAATGCTTTTGAAGTTAATGCAATGGTGCAAGGTGACAGTATTAATTGTCTTAATGACAATGTTCCAGTTAATCTTTTGGGTAGTCATAATTTAGGTTCCCCTGAAGAAACGAATTGGGCCATTTTGGGTCAAGATCCATTTATCACTAACATGGATAATATTGAGGTTAATCCGACTGAAACTACTACATATGTATATACTGTAATAGATAGCAATGGTTGTGATGCTTCTGATACTGTAACAGTGATTGTGCCTGAAGTAGAAATATCTGTAACAGGTATAGGAGACGATTTAATTTTATGTATTAACGAATCTGATTGTATCAATTTATCCGCTGTATCAAATGTTCCAAATACTGAATTTTATTGGTATGAAATTGGTACTCCTGATATACTTATCGGATCACTTGTAAATGAAATAGAGGTTTGTCCAAGTGAAACAACACAGTATTTGGTTATAGGAATTGACGAATATAACTGTGAAAGTTCTGATACCATAACCGTTATCATTCCTGAAATCTTAATTGATTTTGATATTACAGGTGACGATATTCATTGTTTCAATCAAGATGAATTATCCACTATTTCTGTTATAAACGCCAATGTATCTCCAATAACATACACTTGGTTTGAAAATGGAGACACTATTCCTAATGCCACCACATCAACCATACAAGTAGATCCTACATCCACTAGTATTTACACCGTGATAGGGGAAGATGAATACGGTTGTTTAGACACTAACTTCTTAGAAATTGTAGTGCCCGATTCCATTGACTTCAATTTGCCATCGTTTACATCCTGTGCGGATTCAGCAGAAGTTTGTATTGATATTCTGTCATCCTACAGCTTGATTGATAGTATCAATTGGATGTTGTTACCAAATAACATACTAGACGAAGCATTCAATGACACTTGTACTATCATTCCGCTTCCTAATTTAATAAACGAATACAGCGTAACTATTGTAGATACCTTTGGTTGTGCCCTTTCAGATACTGCTAGCATTACTAATGCAGACATTAATGTATCCGCCACGGATGAGACCATTTGTCCGGGTGAAGAGGTATTAGTTGAATTAATAAATAGTGATCCTAATGATACGATTACAGTTATTCAATGGAATGTTGATGATGTTATTTTAGTCCTTGAAGAAGGAGACTTGGATATACTCGTTACTATAGAAAGTCCAAATACAACCGGCACCATAACACCAATTTTTGAAAACCAATTTGGATGTATAGACAGCTTGGATATCCTAATTACAAGTACTGATTTTAATCCTGCAGCATTAGAAGATATTGATATTTGCTACGATACATTAGTGTGCTTGAATCCAAACTTTAACCCTGACTATGATTACACTTGGACTATGAATGGCGAATTCTTATCGAATGAACCTAATCCTTGTGTAGCCTTGACAGAAAGTGCATCATTTGCTGTTACCATAACGGATAACATTTCAAATGCCTTAGGATGTACAGCTACAGATAGCATGGAAGTATTTGTAAATGAGCAAATAGATGCAGATCTAATTGCCGATCCTATTGCGGATACTTTATGTTACTATCCTGATCAAATTGATCTGCTTGTAACTAATGAAGCTAATTTAGAATCTGTAAACTGGTTTATCAATACGGATGAATTGACCTCATTAGAAGATCAATTTAGTATCAGTTTGGATAATCCAGGTTATGGCACATATACCTACACTGCCGTTATTAGTAATAATACTGCTCTAGGCTGTTATGATACTTTAGACGTTACATATGATATATATCCAATAGATGCTGCCTTAAATGACACCATCTTCTGCTATGAACCCGAGGCTGATATATCGCTGACAATAGATAGTTTATATGGTATTGACAATATAACTTGGTTACATGATGGATCTAATACTGAAACCATAACTGTTTCGCCGTCTGAAACTACAACATACGAAGCTGAAATTTCTAATAGCTATGGTTGTATTGACACTATATCTGCCTTAGTAGAAGTTATCAACTTTGTCGATGGTCTTACTTTGACAGCAGATCCTGATACAATAAGACAATATTCAGATGTAGAGATAGACTTGACCCTCTTCTTGACCAATCAAGATCAAGTAGGAGAAATCATTTGGTCGGAGGATCCTGATTTTGCAACGCTGTTTGAATTATATGGTAACACCAACATAGCACAATACCTAGAAGAAACTACTACGTATACGGCAACTATATCTGATCCAGATAATTATTGTTTTACAAATGCTTCGGTGGTTGTTACTGTGCTCCCAACAGTCTGTGATACGCCATACATTTTCATTCCAAATTCATTTACTCCAAATGGAGATGGCGTAAATGATGAATTAAAAGTTTATGGAAATCAGATTGACTTCATGGAATTCTATGTGGTAAATCGTTGGGGGCAAACGGTGTTTGAATCTAATGACCCTGATATAGGGTGGAATGGTACTTTTTTGAATGAGGCACTTCCACCTGATGTATATGGATATACCTTAAAGGCTGTTTGTAAAGATCAAGAAATCTTCATTTCGCACGGAAATATCAATTTACTCAAATAAAAAAGGGCTTCTTCGGAAGCTTTTTTTAGTGTTGTATTGTCATATTTCGAAATATTGACAGAATAAATGTGCAATTTCCAATTTTTTTTTTGACATTTGTTGAGTCGACTTGTTTACCTATATAGGGAATATGATGAACAATATTAAATTTCATTTCACAATTGCTGATCTGGAGAATCTTTCTGGTGTAAAGATTCCCACGATACGTATGTGGGAGAAAAGATATAATTTGTTATCCCCTCAGAGAACAGATACAAACATTAGATTATACGATATTTCTGACTTAAGGAAGCTTTTAAATATAGTATATCTCACTAATGCAGGTCACAAAATATCCAAGGTTGCTGGCTACACTCCTGTTGAACTCAACACTAAGGTTAAAGAATCTTATCAGAAGAAAAACTCTGAAGCCTTACTAGTCAATGACTTCATCATCTCCTCTTTAACATTCGACAACAACTTATTTCATAAGACCTATAATGCACTAATTGAAAAATATTCATTTAGTGATCTATTTGTAAAGGCTTTTATTCCTTTACTAGAGCGTATTGGTATCCTTTGGCAAACGTCGACACTTACTCCAGCCAATGAACACTTCATTTCATACCATATACTCAGAAAGCTTTACACCAATATTGACATAGCCGAAAAGCTATCTAGAAGAAGCAAACAAGACAGGTTGTTTATCTTGTATCTTCCACATAACGAGATTCATGAATTAGGTCTATTATATACCTATTACGAACTGTTAATGAGAGAAATGAATGTGGTATATCTAGGTCAAAGTGTAGAGATTAAGGAAATGAAATGTTTCGCTAATAAAGACAGTCAGAACATTTTTATTAGCAATTTCACTGTGTCTCCAGAGAGCAGAAAGACAGAAGACTACCTGTTGTCGGCTCAACAAGATCTTTTACAAGACACGAACAACAAATTCTTTGTTTCTTGTAGTAAAGTAGAAGCTTCTAGCCAGTATGAGGAGCAAGGAATACATATCTTCAACCGTATTCCAGATCTTATAGAAGCCCTAGACAACCAAGTAATACTGGAACAATTCTAATCTAGCTTTTCTTCCAAAGAGTTTATAAGGGAATATTTGTAATTACTCATAATTAGTCATTTTGACTAATCTTTTTCATTTCATTTGCAATATTTCTTGTTTTTTGTTTAGGTATAAATTAAATTAGCTAAACAAAAAGTAACGAAATGCACACTCTTGTTATAGGATCTGGTTTTTCATCTCTAGCGGCAGCATGCTATTTAGCACAAAGCGGTCACCGAGTTATGGTGCTAGAAAAAAACAGTGATATTGGTGGTAGAGCGAGGCAGTACAAGAGAGATGGATTTTGTTTCGACATTGGTCCTACTTTCTACTGGATGCCAGATGTTTTCGAGCCTCTGCGTCTCATTAAAGAGCATGGTTTTCGCCTCATCGTTGTGACCAATCAGTCGGCCGTTGCGCGGGGATACGCGACCTTTACGCAGCTGATTGAGACTCAATCATTCATAAGCGATCGTTTTGAAGCAGAAGGCTGCGGCTTTGACGCCGTCTATGTCGCGCCAACGCATCCAGAGGGGCATGTTTGGCCCTTCGACCGGTCTTCCACTTGGCGCAAACCTTCGCCTGGTATGATTCAACAGGCGATTGCCGATTTTGCGGTCGATGTTCATGAGGCTGCGCTGGTTGGGGATTCCGTCCGAGACCTTGAAGCTGGACGGGCGTGTGGCGTTCGTTGCCTGATTGGATTTGGCGATGGCGATTTTGGGCATGGGGATATGGAGCTTCAAACATCCAACTGGACCGATATTGCAAGGATCTTGACTGCTAAAGAGTGGTAGCATTGACCTTGGGATCT
>CAJXMP010000187.1 GCA_913056515.1 uncultured Lewinella sp. | reverse complement strand
AATATTCCTTTTAAAGTTAGGTCTATTGGTTATAGTTTGAAGCATTTCTAAACTTTGGGCTTTGTAGGGTTTTTGATCTAAAACAACGCCTAAATCTGCAATCACTCTAGCCAAGGTTGAATTAGATGCTGGCATTACGCCATCTAGTATTTCTTTTTTACGCGTCATCAGTGGATTATCCGCTGTAGAAGTGTAGAAATATATGGAATTATCTTCGTCTTTAAATTTGTCATTTACATAAGTTAATAGACTATCCGCTTCATGAATCCATTTCTCGTCAAAACTAACTGCATATAAATCAAGGAATCCTTTTGCTACATTGGCATAATCATCCAAAAAAGCATTGATTGACGCTTGTTCACCTTTGTAGTTTCTGAATAAGCTACCATCTTCCTTTTTCATCTTATCTAGAATAAATTGACCAATAGAATTGGCTTTAGATAGATAAGTAGGATCCCCAAAGCTTCTGTAAGCCTCACATAGCCCTTGAATCATTAGTCCATTCCAAGAAGCTAGTATTTTGTCATCTAAAGCGGGTTTCTCCCGTTGCTCTCTGCTATTTAAGATAACTGTTCTTGCTTCATTTAAGGCTAATGCACATTCTGCTGGATCAAGACCGTACTCCTGAGCAAAATCATAGATACTTCTTTGAGGGAAAAGGACATTTTTATCATATTCCCAAACACCAGCTGCACCAACTTGATAGTAAGACTTAAATATATTTAGGACTTTATCTTCTTGGAGCAAGGTATTTATTTCTTCTTCAGACCAAACATAATAAGTACCCTCTTCTCCATTAATATCTGCATCTAAGGAGGAGTAGTATGGACCTAATTCAGAGGCTAATTCTCTATCACAGAATTCGATAGTTTCTTCAACTATTCGCTTATAATCCTCATTATCAAAAGCCCTGTACGCTTTAGAATAAGTGCCGATAAGTTGAGCATTATCGTAAAGCATTTTTTCAAAATGAGGCACCTTCCAATAGGGATCGGTGGAATATCTTGAAAATCCACCACCTAATTGGTCATATATCCCTCCATAAGCCATATTATCTAAACTCAATTGGACAGCATCTAAAGCTGAAGAATCTTCAAACAGGTGACCATAAGCTAATAGGAAGTCTAGTGTATTCGGATTAGGAAACTTGATTCCGCCCTGACGTCCACCATATAAAGTGTCCATGCTAGTTAACAGTTCTTCCGCATAAGTAGTCAAAACAGAATCTTTTATGGGTGATTCCACGCTGAAATTTGGAATATAATCCATCCGAACAATCTCCCGCTTGAGGTCTGTGGCAAATGATTCTAATTCCTCGCGCTCCTCTTCCATCTTCATACTGTATGTTTCCAATACTTGGATCCACTGTTCTTTTTCAAAATAGGTACCAGCAAACACAGCCCTCCCATCAGGTAGTGCTATTACGTTTAAAGGCCATCCACAACTCCGATTTCGTATTAATGCACAGGCATCCATGTAAATACCATCTATATCTGGTCTTTCCTCTTTATCCACTTTAATACTCACAAAATTCGCATTCATTATTTCAGACACTAAAGAATCTTCAAAAGACTCCTCCTCCATGACATGACACCAGTGACAAGAGGCATAGCCAACGGAAATAACGAGTAACTTATCCTCTTCCTGTGCTTTTTGTAAAGCCTCTTCTCCCCATGGGTACCAATCTACTGGATTGAAAGCATGTTGAAGTAAATAAGGACTGCTTTCATTAATCAAATGATTACCAGGTTCTTCCTTAGAACAAGAAAAAATCAGTAGAGTGATAATGAATATCCATATGGAGTATACCCCATTAGGGTGATATGTTTTTCTGAAATCTAACATTTTCGCGGATTGTAACCTTGTAAAAATACTTAGTTTAGATTTACATACAAGATAATTTGTATATTTATATTAATCGTATTCCTGACCGACAAATTAAGAACTCATACTAAGTCAAACAATCCTACAAATTTGACCAATTCACCTGATTTTTCTTTTTCGTATGATTCAATTCAGGCAATGTAAATGGATGCTACTGGGAATCTTGTTTTTAACACAGGTGCACCTACATGCTACACACATAGTGGGTGGTGAATTGAACTATACTCATTTGCAAGGGGATCAGTATGAAATTTCACTAACGATATTCAGAGATTGCTATAACGCCAATCCCAATGTATTTTTTGACGATACTGTTTCCATCGGTGTATTCAACCCAATAAGTCTTGAACTCTTTGAAGACATTCGAATTCCATACGATAGTTTATTAAATGACACCTTATCTCCTGTATTATACAATGACTGCCTAGTCATTCCGCCTGATGTTTGCGTACATACCACATTTTACAAAGACACCATTAGTTTGCCTTATCAAGAGGACGGCTATGTGTTAACTTATCAGAGATGTTGTAGAAATGGTACTATAAATAACATCATTAATCCCTTGGAAACAGGAGCTACTTTTAGCGTATTTATCTCACCTCAAGCCCTAGCATATAACAATTCCAACCCCAAATTTCAATCTTGGCCTCCTATCTATATTTGCTCAGGTTTCCCCATTTACTATGACCAATCTGCTATTGATGTGGATGGAGATTCCATTGCCTACAAATTGTGTACGCCACTAACTGGAGGTGGTTTGGCTCCAAATGGTAATCCAAAACCTCAACCACCCGCTCCTCCACCCTATGAACCTGTCGTTTGGCAAGATCCTCCATATAATGAGGACAATATGCTTAATGCATTCCCAGGTCCCGTTCTGACTATTGATCCTATTACTGGTTTCCTTTCAGGCACACCCAACACTATTGGGCAGTTTGTAGTGGGCATTTGTATAGAAGAATTTCGATTTGGTGAACTTATTAGTACTACTCGAAGAGACTTTCAATATAATGTTGGGCTTTGTGAAAGCCCCGCAGCAGCATTTTTTTCTCCAGAAACCATTTGCACCACAGATTCCATCCTCTTTGATAATCAAAGTACCAATACTTCAAGCTTCTTATGGAGTTTTGATGCCATAAATAACCCGGACTGGACCAGCTCGGATACCAATCCAAGTTTTATGTACCCCGCTTTTGGTGATTATCTCGTTCAACTTATATCTGAGCCCTTTACGATATGTGCAGATACCTTTCAACAAGACATCACTGTATTACCCACTGGGCTAATTCCATCGATTGATTACACCTTTATTACTTGTGGTGATTATTTTGAAATTGATTTTCAATCGAATGTTACTAGTCTTGGAAGTACTGCAGTGGATTATACCTGGTATTTCAGTAATGGTCAAACCATCTTTGCTGAAAATCCAACAGTATTTTTCAATAGTGATGTCACCTTCCTAGAAGTAAGTTTAGAAGTGGTAGGGTCCGAAGGCTGTATCTATGAAGCCAATGAAACATTATACTTGAATGCTATTGACGAAGAAATCGAGTTAGATTCATTAACCATTTGTGCAGGTGAAAGTGTGTTTCTCAATCCGGTATACTCCTTAGGTTATACCTATTCGTGGACACCAAATCTAAATATGAGTAATCCTTATTCACCCAACCCACAAGTTACTCCTACTGAGGATACCTCTTACGAGGTGCTTATTGCCGATAATCAAGGATGTACGAAGACTGAAAGTGTTTGGGTAGAAGTCATCCAAGGCCCCAGCCTAGCAATTGCTTCTGACACCATTATTTGTGACACCCTAGTCACTATCCCTGTTCAAACGAATGCAACTAATTTTTATTGGTCATCCACAGCAGACTTCCAAGATACGTTATCACTTAATGAAGACCTGTTAGTTAGTGTAACAGACTCTGCATCCTATTATATTACTGCCCAATCCAATTTAAATCAGTGTTTGGTATTTGATTCCCTTGTTATATACTCCGAGGCCATTATTCAAGAAGAAGAATTACCCACATTTTTAGGATGCATCGGAGATGCTTACAGTATTAACCATGCCGACAACCTATCTAATTTTGATAGTGTGGCCTATGATTTTTCATTTGCTTATCCAATTATTGCTGATAATGAACAAGTATCCTTCTATGCGACTCAAGTAGGTTGGGATACTATATTCTTGACCTATTTCAATGCTGCAAACTGTCAAAAAAACACTTTTATTCCATTCTATCTATCTGATGGTAGTGCTCTACCAGCAATAAGTTCAGATGATTGTGAAGGATTAACTAGAAGCTTTGAAATAGATGAAAACCTGCAAGCTTTCAGTCTATGGGATTTTGGGGATGATAGTGGAATTTTTGCCTTTGAAGCAGGTGAATCGATACTTCATGATTATGTCGAAGAAGGCAATTATCAAGTACAGTATTGGATACCTGACTTAATTGAATGTACGGACACCATCTCTTTATCCATTGATGTCACAAATAATCCTGTTGATTTATCTATCGAGGTTTCTCCAGTAGATTGTGTACAAGGCATATTTCAACTTGAATTAGGTATTGATGACCTTAACTTAATTGACTCATTAGCGTGGACCATAGATAATACCATCTATACTTCCCCCATTACTGAAATCAGTGTAATAGATTCCAGTTTGATTACCTTAAATATATTTCTACCTAATGGATGTCAAGAAATTTTAAACTACAGTCTAAGCCGGGCAGTAGAATCAGAATTTGACTTTGATACCTTGAGCATTTGCCCTGGAGATAGTGTGATATTGACTAAAAATATAGATGTAAATCAAGAAATAGCTTGGTCTGGCGACTTAATCTCAGGAGTACTTACAAGCGAAACCATTGCGTTAGTCCCTGATGTTTCTGGCTATGTATTAACCGAAGTAGTCACGAATTACAATGCGGGAACATGTAGTTTTTATGATTCTATTTTTATAGCTGTGGATGCCTTAGTTCAACCAACCATAACTTTAAGCAATCAGGATTGTAATGAGACCTTAGAATTAAGTATGGAAAATGTAGATCCAACATATTCCCCTATTTGGATAATCAACCAAGACTCTATTGTTACATCAATCCTTTCTATAAACTCCAATGCATATGCTGGAGATTATATTTACGGATGGAGCAATATTCCTGGAGCTTGCAATAGTCTAGATAGTTTATTAATCCTCGAATTAGCCCCTCCGTTTCCAAATGATACGCTATTTACCCCATGTTATCCTGATGCATCTACTTTGCTATGGAATGATCATCCAAATGCTGAAATTAGTTGGACAAGCTATGGGACTGATTTAAGTTATAACAACGAGGTGTTTACTTTTCCTTATGCCAACAATGGCTATTACCAAATTTATCAGCAAGACATATTGGATTGTATAGACACGCTTGAAGTATTTGTAAATGGCTCCTCTGTATTATTAGGTTTGGAACTTTTAGCTAGTGCTGATACCATACTTTTAGGAGATTCCTTGATTGTTTCAGCCAATATTACAGACTTATCCTTCTATCAATTCGAATACGACCAAGAAGTACTGGAAGGAACTGATTATCAACTGGGTATTCTTCCAAATACGGATGGACAAGTAACTCTATTAGCTACAGATTCATTAGGTTGTATGGA
>CAJXMP010000186.1 GCA_913056515.1 uncultured Lewinella sp. | reverse complement strand
CTAACGGAAAAGCAATGGCCTACACCCTAGCGATTGTTGATGAAGGCCTTCTCGATATCACTAATTTTAAAACACCAGATCCTTGGAGCTATTTCTACCAAAAAGAAGCCTTAGGGGTTAAATCCTATGATATCTATAATCAAGTTATCGGTCGTTTCACAGGAGAAATGAGCAATATTCTTGCTGTTGGTGGTGGATTAGAGTTAGCTGAAGCTGAAATTGATAAAAAAGAGGCTAATCGCTTTAAACCTGTTGTGATGACTGCAGGTCCATTTTATCTCAAAAAAGGCGCTAGAGAAGTCCATAACTTCACCATGCCTAATTACTTGGGATCAGTCAAAGTAATGGTAGTTGCAGTGGATCAATCGAAATATGGAGCTACTGATAAGACCATCAAAGTCAACCAACCAGTCATGGTGCTTAGTACTTTGCCTAGGGTCTTAGGAACAAAAGAAAAACTAGACATCCCTGTTACCGTTTTCAATAATACGGATAAGCAAAAGCAAATAGATGTAAGCATCTCTGCTACTAATGGACTAGTGCAGTTTGCAGGAGCAAAATCACAAACAGTAACAGTTGACGCCTTAGACAATCAAGTAGTATACTTCCCTATAGAATTATCAGATGAAGTTGGTGTAGCTACCTTTAATGTGCAAGCTCGATCAGGCAGTAATAAAGGGACACAGGAAACAGAAATTGCTATTCGCAATCCAAATCCTATTCAGTATACCTTAGAATATGTTAGTTTACAGGAGGGTGAATCTAATACTTTTGATTACCTGCCAAAAGGGACTAAAGGCACCAACACAGTAAGCCTAGAGGTAAGTAATTTCCCTGATCTGAATATCAAAAACAGATTAAGTTACCTCATTCGTTATCCTTATGGATGTTTAGAACAAACTACTTCATCCGTATTCCCTCAACTATATCTTGCAGATGTCTTGGACTTGAATAAAGCCAAAGAAAAAGAAATCAAAGCGAATATTCAGGCAGGAATCAAACGCCTAAATAAATTCTTAACACCAAATACTGGATTCTCCTATTGGCCTGGTCAACACAGTTACAGGAACTCCTGGGCGAACACCTATGCTGGTCATTTCCTAGTTGAAGCTAAAAGAAAGGGATATACCGTACCAGGTAATCTTTATAATAGCTGGTTAAGATACACTAAAAGAGTTGTTCAAAGCTGGAGTACAGAGGACGTCAATAGTGCCTATGCACAATCATACGCTCTTTATGTACTAGCACTAGCTGGAGAAGCAGACCTAGCAGCGATGAATAGATTAAAGGAATCAGGAACACTTCAACTTGATGATTTAACCTTACTTGCAGGAGCTTACATGGCCATAGGACAAAAGGAAATCGGTGCAGCTTTATTGAGCCAAGCTCAGTGGCACCAAATGAGTAAGGATAGCCGTCGAAATAGGTATTATGGGTCTTTACAAAGGGATCAAGCCATTTTACTTATGGTGCAATTACAAGATGATCCAAAAAGTAAACAAGTTTCCGATTTAGCAAAACATTTAGCGACTACTCTTAATAGTAGAAGATACTTTAATACTCAGGCTATTGCAATGACGCTAAATAGTCTAGGGCAATTCATGGAAATCAATTCAAGTAAGCAATCCTCGAAGTTTACCTACAGTCAAAATAAAGGTAAGAACACACAGGTTGAGTTTGAAAAGAATGCCACCTCTGTTGACGACCTGCAACCAACCGCTGGCACGATTAATATCAAAAACACAGGAGGTAACACCTTATATGTTAATCTAATCCAAGCTGGTAAACCTAGTCAAGAAGAAGAAGAGCCTAGGGCAGAAAATATAAGTATTGCCGTATCCTATGTTGATCAATATGGTCAAGAAATAGATCCCCAATATTTAAGCATGGGAACAGAGTTTTATTCTAAAGTAACCGTAAAACATAACGGTGTTGGAGGTACATTTACAGAATTAGCCTTAAATCAAACCTTCCCTTCAGGTTGGGAAATTGTAAATGAGCGAATGGATAACATGAAAGCAGCGTTTAAAAGTAGCAGATACACCTTTAAAGACATTAGAGACGACAAGGTATTTACCTTCTTCAATCTTGGGTCAAGGTCAACGGTTACTTATTACACGAAACTCATAGCGACATATGCGGGTGAATTCTATTTGCCGGCTACCAGTTGTTCTTCCATGTATCGAGATGATATATTTGCAAACAATACCGGTAAATGGGTTCAGGTACTTGCTGAATCCAATCAATAAAAAGGGAAGAAGGTCTACTACAGACCTTCTTTTTTATTTCATGCAGCTGTTTTAGTATATTTAAGTTTTAGCATTAATCGACCATTATGAAGTATTACATCCCACTTGCATGTATTGCACTGCTTTTATCTTGTGCACCCGAGAAGCCAGTAACTTCAATCGAAACGCCAACACCTTACACCATAAATAAAACAGCTAAAGCAAGTGATGGAATGGTAGTCAGTGCGCATCCTTTAGCCACGCAAGTAGGGATTGATATATTAGCCTCAGGCGGGAACGCTTATGATGCCATGATTGCTACCCAATTTGCACTAGCAGTTGTTTATCCGAGAGCAGGTAATATTGGAGGTGGTGGTTTCTTGGTAACTAGATTAAACGACGGTTCTACTATGGCTTTAGACTTTAGGGAAAAGGCACCAAAACTAGCTTACCGAGACATGTATTTGGATTCCCTTGGCGAAGTTATTCCGGGTTTGAGTAGAAATGGACATTTATCTTCAGGTGTTCCAGGTACGGTAGCTGGTATGTATGAAATATATGACCGATTAGGATCATTTGATAGTTTTGCGGAGCTTATTGAACCAGCGTACCAGATTGCCCAAAATGGATTTCAAATTTCTCAAGCAGAAGCAGACAGATTAAATACCTATAAAGCAGATTTTTTGACCTATAATACCAGATCTAACCAATTCATTGAAAAAGAACAATGGCATGCGGGAGATACCCTAATACAAGAAGACTTAGCGGAAAGTCTTAAACGAATTATGGATCAAGGTCCTGCAGGATTCTATGAAGGCAAAACAGCTGAGCTCATTGTTGCAGAAATGGGACGTTCCAATGGAATTATGAGCCTAGAAGACCTGAAAGATTATCAAGCCAAATGGAAAATACCTGTGAAGGGAAGCTATAAAGGTTTAAATATTATTTCAATGCCCTCCCCTTCCTCTGGCGGAATAGCCTTAATTCAGATGCTTGGCATGCTAGAATATTTAAAGTTGGACGAACTAGAGCACCACGATCCTCTAGCCATGAATGCGATGATAGAAGCTATGCGTATAGCTTTTGAGGATAGAGCAAATTACCTAGGAGATGCAGATTTCTATCCGGTACCCGTTGATCGCTTACTGAATCGAGCATACTTGGATAATAGAATAAGTAGCTTCTCTTTTGGCGATGCAGGCCAATCAGATCCAAAAGGGCACAGTGGTATCCGAATAGAGATGGAAAGCTTTGAAACGACTCATACTTCCATAATAGATCAAGAAGGCCATGCTGCCTCACTCACGACTACTTTAAATTCTAATTATGGTTCAAAAGTCTTAGTAGATGGCGCAGGATTCTTCCTGAATAATGAAATGGATGACTTTTCTGCCAAACCAGGTGCACCCAATATCTATGGAATGGTCGGTTCAGAAGCCAATGCTATTGAAGCAGAAAAACGGATGCTAAGCTCCATGACTCCAACAATCATAGAAAAAGAAGGCGAATTATATATGGTTCTAGGAACACCAGGAGGTTCAGCAATAATAACATCAATACTTCAAGTAATTCTCAACACCACGGACTTTAATATGGATCTTAATGATGCCGTACAATCCGGACGAATCCATCATCAATGGTTACCTGATGCCGTTATGTATGAAACAGGCAAACTGGACACCACGCTTTTAAAAAATCTTGAAGAAATGGGTTATGAAATGGTAGAAAAAACATCTCTAGCCAAGGTTAAAGCTATTCAAGTGTTGCCTGATGGGGTTTACTATGGTGTGGGAGATGAACGGAATCCAGACGATCATGCGCAAGGAATCAATATGAATTAACAGCTGATTAACAAAAATTGAATAGCGCTTATGAAATAAATCAGATTTATTTGCTCATATTTGATAACCATCCTGTTGATAAAAATTAGAAACGTGGAAAAAACCAGTCAACAATTCAACCAACAAATCGAAAAATGTAGGTCTTTATACCACAAAAAGACTAAAGATTACGGCACTGCGTGGCGGATCCTAAGACCTTCCTCTCTGACAGACCAGTTGTTAATCAAGGCAAATAGAATTCGGACCATAGAAGAGCAAGGTCAACAAAAGGTGGATGACCCTATTGATGGTGAATTTATAGGATTGGTCAACTACAGTTTGATGGCATTAATCCAATTAGAATTACCAGCAGAAGCACCTGTAGAACTAGGAGAAACAGATGCACTCTCCTATTTTGACAAACAGGCAGCGCATTGCAAGGCCCTAATGGAAGCTAAGAATCACGATTATGGAGAAGTTTGGAGAGATATGCGTATATCTTCCCTGACAGACTTAATCCTTCAAAAACTATACCGAATCAAGCAAATTGAAGATAATGAAGGGGCTACTTTAGTTTCCGAGGGATTAGACGCCAACTATAGCGATATAGTTAACTATTCCATTTTCGCTTTAATCAAATTAGACGAACAAGAAAAAGCATAAATCAATCATATCATGAGTTTTACTTTAGGACAATTATTGTTTTGGGTAGGGGTTATCAGCGTTGTAACTACAATTGCTATGCTCGTATTCGCTAAAGATCGAATCAAAAACCTAGCTATTAGTTTTTTGCAAAACTATGTAGGTATTCTATTCTTAGTTTCAGGGGCTGTAAAGGCAGTTGATCCACTAGGTACAGCCTATAAAATGGAGCAATACTTTGCAGAGTTTGAAGCTACCTTTGAAGGAACTTGGCTCAACTTTCTTTCAGGTATCTTCCCTAAACTAGCAGAAGTATCTATAGGCTTCTCGGTTGTAATGATCATCTTTGAATTAGTGCTAGCACTTATGCTCATTTTAGGAACTAGAAAGAAATTAACGTCTTATGCATTCTTTTTATTGGTTGTCTTCTTCACAGCCCTTACTGGATTTACTTATCTAACCGCGTATGTGCCTTCTGGAGTAAACTTCTTTGAATTCAGCGCTTGGGTTCCTTATAAGGAAACCAATATGCGAGTAACAGACTGTGGTTGTTTTGGAGACTTTATAAAACTAAAGCCATTCACTTCTTTCTTAAAAGATGTATTCCTCCTTATCCCAGGCGTATTATTCATTTTTGCACGTAAGCAAATGCATGAAATTTCAAGTGCAAAAGTGAGAGATATCATAAGCTTTGGATCCATTCCTGTGCTATTGATTTACTGTTTCAGTAATTACGTTTGGGATATTCCACATAAAGATTTCAGACCTTTTGCCATAGGTAAGGATGTGAGAACGACTAAGGAATTAGAAATGGAAGCTCAAGCCAATGTTCAAGTCCTTGGATATATTCTGAGTAAAAAAGATGAGGCGGGCAATACCGTTGAGACGGCAGAAATGAGCATGGAA
>CAJXMP010000185.1 GCA_913056515.1 uncultured Lewinella sp. | reverse complement strand
TGTTCTACAAATAAAAAAAGGCCCGAAAAAATTCGAGCCTTTTTTTATTACAAGCCAAATGCATAATATTGCTTACCAGGCACACCAGGGTATTTACCCTCTAACATGACACCTCCTTCCCTATTCTCTAAAGCAGCCTTGAAAGCCTTCAGATTTTTAACTGCTTGGCCATCTACTTTTGTAATAACAAATCCTTCTCGAATTTGTGTGTACTTGGATAACTTCCCTGGATATAATCTAGCTACTACTACACCACCATCAATATCTAATGATTCAGCAGTTACTTCATCAATAGTCTCTAAATCTGCTCCTAATAAATTCATTATATCTTCATCAGGCTTGGTAGTCAAATCCGTATTTCCTTCTCTATTATTAAGGGTTACACCCACTGTTCTCATATCTCCTTCCCGATTCAACAGCAAATTAACCGTTTCACCTGGACGATATCTAGCAATCATTCCTTGAAGCTCTGAAGAGGTCTTTACAGGAATACCCTCTACCTCTAGGATAACATCCCCGCTTTGAACGCCACCAGACTCAGCTGCACTGTTCATCACCAAGCTATCGACATATACTCCTTGCGTAAAAGGAAGATCCTTTTCTTTAGCTAAATCACCGTCTACACTTCGAATATATACACCTAAAACACCACGCTGAACGATACCATAGTCCTTTAAATCTTTAATGACTTTGGCTACGATATTAGATGGAATCGCAAATCCGTAACCAGAAAAACTTCCAGTTGGACTAGCAATAGCCGTATTGATTCCAACCAGCTCACCCCTCAAATTCACTAAGGCACCACCACTATTCCCAGGGTTAATAGCCGCATCTGTTTGAATAAAATTCTCTACAGCGTAACGGTCTTTTAAAATATTGATGTTTCTTCCTTTGGCACTTATTATTCCAGCGGTAACCGTCGAATTTAATCCTAGAGGATTACCCACAGCCAATACCCATTGACCAATATCAACTTGATCTGAATTGGATAATTTGACCACCGGTAAATTCTGCTCATCAATTTTTAGTAAAGCTAGATCGGTAGAAGGATCAGTACCAATCACTTCAGCTGTATAGTTGCGATTATCGTGCAGTGTGATTTCAATTTCATCTGCTTGACTGACCACATGATTATTCGTAACCACATAACCATCTTCTGAAATAATTACACCGGAACCTGTACCCACCATAGGTTGGGCTCCTCCTGGACTTTGAGGACCAAAAAATCCATCACCAAAAAAATCTCTAAACACATCAGGCATATCTCCAAATGGATTACCATAATTTGAATTGTTACGCATAGCAGTAGACTTGATGTGCACCACTCCATCGATGACAGTCTCAGCAGTTTGCGTGAAATTTAATTCTACAGGATTTCCAGATTCGTCTATAGTATAGACTGCTTGTTGAGCAGGTATGATAGCAGGTTGTGATATTTGCACTTCCTCCTTATCATTGGAATACAAGCTCCATCCTAATAATAAACAAAGACTAGTAACAGTAAGCGAAACTAGACCAGATAAAAAGAGCGTTTTCTTCATTTTAGTACAAATTTTGGTTTACATGTAATGGAACGAATCACATTAAACCATTATTCTGTATGACATCTTTATTTGACTAAATCCTGATTTTTATCCCAATAATCATATCTGTTATAAATGACTAGAATGAGCCATCCAAAAATTACAGCCGTGAGTATTAGAATATTGTTCAACAAGCCTTCGACCGAAAAGGACAATCGAATTAAAATGGTTGAAATCACAAAGCCAGAATTTCTAATCACTTTATGGAATTGATCTGTGAAGAAGAAAGAAACCAACAACAGAATTACATCCACAATGATTAACACAGTAAAGAACTCATCAAAGAACACATGGTTAATGTTACTAAAAGAGTCTACTATAGATGGGCTTGGTTGTACCATTTCAATAAACCAGGAAAAAAAACTATATCCACCGAGGATAATAATCATTGGTACTAAAATAAAAGCAATGATTCTCTTCAGAAATATAAATCGCTTCACGATCGCTGGATCATTACTAAATTGCTGCGCTCTAACTGTTTTCTCATTCTTGAAAAACAACGAAATCAAAAAGAAGAGGATGAGTGAGCTCAATATATCATACGTAAACTGAAGGTCGTATTTCAAATTAAACCAATCAGAAGTTAATTCCAGATTAGCTAGATCCTTAAATAACCTACGAATGATAATTAGGGTAATAATCTCGTATTGTTTAGTAATATAGGTAGTGATGGATCGAGGCAAATAGTACACCAAAAGATAAATCTCATAAATCAAAATGAACGAAAAAGGTGTGTATATTGCTGATATCGGGTTGGAAAGCAAAGTAGACTCATAAGACCAATTAAAGTATCCATATTGATACAGAAATATACAGCCCAAATGAACTAAGAAACTGATAATCGCGATAAATAGGATAAACCGCTCAAACCTGTCTTTCACTCGTTCCGAAAGAATATATTCGTAAACTGTGTTGAATGTAATCGACTTTGACATAAACTATTAACAAGTTTAAAGTCAATTAGTTATAAAACAAGTTATTTTTCACTTGTTAGCCGTTTTCCAATAATGGGATAATATTTTTTAGGTACTTGTCTTGAGCATAATTCAAGGCTCTATTTCCCTGACCGTCAACAATAGAAATATCAGCGCCCTTTTCAATGAGATATTGTCCTGCCTTTTCTTGCCCAAATTGCAGGGCAAAAATCAAGGCCGTAGCACCTTGCTTATTTTGAATATTCAAATCAGCTCCATGGTTGACTAACAATTCAATATGTGGCATATCACCTTTAAAACAAACGCCCATCAAGGCTGTATTGCCAGCTCCATCTTGTCGATTAACTGCTGCACCAAATTTTAATAAAAGATTCGAAATAGCTAAATGGCCTAAGTAGGTAGCTAATACCAAAGGGCTAAATCCTCTTGGGTCTGAAAGATGCACCTGCTTGGGATCATCATTAAGTATTTGTTCTACTTGACTCAATTGACCTGAACGAATAGCATCGAAAATTTGCATGGACTTTGTTTTTTGACAATTTAGGTATAATATTGAATTGATAAAAACGATATTTACTAATCATCTATCGAAAGTATCAATGAACTTTAGACAAATCGAATATATACTTGCTGTTGCCAGGTTTAAAAGTTTTGGGAAAGCTGCCGAACATTGTTTTGTGACGCAGTCTACCTTAAGTACTATGGTAAACAGATTAGAACAAGAGTTAGATATTCAGATTTTTGATAGGAAAACTAAGCCGGTTTCAGTCACTTTTGAGGGACAACAATTACTCCAACAATTTCAAGTTATCCATAAAGAAGTCAATCAGTTAGATGAAATGACTCAAAACTTGAAAGGCTCTAGGAGTGGTACACTGCATATTGGTATCATTCCGACTATTGCACCATTTCTTTTTCCAACTATTTTAAATGATTTTAGCCAAACTTATCCTCATATAACCTTTCAAATCAGTGAAATTCCTACCCAAAAGATTATTCATGCTTTAAAAAATCGGGATATAGATGTTGGTATTGTTTCTATTCCGCTCAAAACAGACGACCTAGAAGAAATTCACCTCTATGACGAAAGCTTTCTGTTATATGATGCAGGTAGTACCAAGCACAAACAAAAAGTAGAAATTGAAAGTATAGATGTCAATAGACTTTGGTTATTGGAAGAAGGGCATTGTCTTAAAGATCAAGTAGAACAAATTTGTGGTCTGCGCCAGAAAAAAAGAATCCATTCCAACTTAATTTATCAATCAGGTACTATTCCAACCTTGTTGAAATTAGTAGAACATAATCAAGGCTTAACCCTATTACCCTATTTGTCCAGTCTTGAATTAAACGACAATCAAAAAAAACAACTTAGATATTTTCAAGCTCCTGTTCCTGCTAGACAAATTGGATTAGTAGTACACAAGCATTTTGTTAAAAAAGAATTGCTACAAAAACTTGCAAAAACAATCAAAAATAAGGTTCAACCGCATTTAGAACTTGGAATCAAACACCAAACCTTCGACCCACTACCCAACTAATATTTTTGAAACATAGCGGTAAGGACCCCATATCGTGGACTTGGATTATCATGGTCAAAAGGAACTGCGGCCCGGATACTCTGCCATAATTGGTGACCCTCGTAATGATTACACCTCATCAGTTGGATATAGGGTTGAAATCGCTGAACGATATCCCAAGAAAAAGCACTAGGTTCAGTCAAAGTAGCCTGTTCGTGAATATCCACTATCAATAAGAAATAGCCTCCTGATTTGGTTACTCGAATAATTTCCTGAATGCTCTTAGACACATCATCTACATGATCCAATGAATTAAAACTACACACTATATCCATAACATTATCCTCGAATGGAATAGATTCAGATACACCTTTTACATACTTCATAGTGTGCTTTTGGGCTCCCAACTTCAAATATTTATCCGCTAATGGATCTAAACCATACGTATTAGCTTGATCAGCTATCCATTCCAAACTTCCTCGAGGTCCACATCCAATATCAAGGATTTGCTTACCAACATAATCTTCCCTCTTTAATCCAAAATAGGAGGTGTAAAAATGAACATAATGATCATTATGCAATTCTCCCTCTGCATATTTCCGTAACTTCCAATACAAAAGTTCTAAGCGTTCCTTTAGGCCAAAGGGCTGTAATAGCTTATGTGTCCATTTAACCAAAAACAGATAAAATTTTGTATGTCTTACACGGACGATGTTCATTTAACTAACTTAATCAAAAAAAATCAAAAAAAAATATCCATAATGCAACATTGTTGCATTAAAGTTTTATCTTAGGTCAAAATCAATTCAATTATGGATACTCAAAAATTTATTTTTGCACTTTTAATGGCATGTACGTTGTTCGTTATTCCATCTTGCTCACCAGATGATGAATTACCAGAAGAAGAAGAAGTAATCACCGAAGTAATTTGGACACTTACCCCACAAGGTGGCGGTGATGTTGTCACGCTTACCTTCTTAGATGCAGATGGCGAAGGTGGAAATGATCCTGTTGTTACAGGTGGTACACTTACTGCAAATACAACATACGATGGTTCAATATCACTGGCCAATACCATCGAATCTCCAGCAGAAGATATTACAGCTGAGGTTGCTGAAGAAGATAAGGAGCATCAATTCTTTTTCAGGACAACTGTTGCAGGATTAACTATTGCCTATGCGGATGCTGATGGTGACTCTAACCCTGTTGGTTTAGAAAATACTGTTACAACTACTGATGCTGGTCAAGGAACACTTGGTCTAGTACTCAGACATCAACCAGATAAGAATGCCTCAGGTGTATCAGATGGAGATATCACGAATGCAGGTGGTGAAACAGATATTGAAGTTACATTTGATGTTGAGGTTCAATAAAATATTAATCATAATATTATTTTTACCTATTGGTATGTTCGCACAGAATTGCCAATTCAATATTAGGGGTATGGTGTTTGACCATACCCCTACTACTCCTTTGGAGTTTGCCAATGTACTGCTTGTAGAAGCAGAGCTCGGAGCTATCTCAGATGCAGCAGGTAGATTCGAATTTAGGAATCTTTGCGAAGGGGAGTATCACCTCCAAGTGAGTCATGTAGGATGTGAAACGATAGAATA
>CAJXMP010000184.1 GCA_913056515.1 uncultured Lewinella sp. | reverse complement strand
CAGCATTGGTTGCTTGCCATAGTATTCAATTTTTAGACATGTAATTACAGAACCATAATGAGATATTCTTTGATTGTGTTTTTAGGATTTATTAGTATCAATCTTTTTGGACAATACGATAATAAATTAGCATTATTAAAATATAACGGGGGAGGAGATTGGTATGCCAATCCAACGGCTCTACCTAACTTGAGTTCATTTTGTAATGAAGCATTGGGAACCAGAATAAATCCAGATTATGCTACTGTAGAAGTGGGATCAGCTGAACTCTTCAACCATCCTTTTGTCCACCTAACTGGCCATGGAAATGTAGTTTTTTCTGAATCTGAGGCGTATAATTTAAGGATGTATTTGATGTCTGGTGGTTTTCTGCATATTGATGATAACTATGGATTAGATCCTTTTATTCGATTAGCGATGAAGTCTGTTTTCCCTGAACTTGATTTTGTTGAATTACCCTTTGATCATCCCCTTTATCATCAATCCTTTGATTTTGATACTGGTTTACCTAAGATTCACAAACATGACGAACAAGCACCTAAAGGATATGCCTTAATATGGGAAGGCAGAGTGGTTTGTTTTTATAGTTATGAAAGTGATTTAGGTGATGGTTGGGAGGATGAAGATGTGCATAAAGATCCAGCAGAACTTAGATTAGCAGCCCTAAGAATGGGAGCCAATTTGGTTCAATTTGCTTTCACAGGTTCCATAAAAAATTAATGGAGAACTAATCCCAGATTAAATTTCTTCTCCTGTATATGTAAGATTTTACATTTAGCCAAAATGCAGCAAACAGGTATAAGAGTAAGGAGGATCCCAATGTAATGCACGAAATATAAATAAAGTATAACCTGACCCTAGAGGGAGCAAGTTGCATTTTTCTTCCGAGGTATGCGCATACACCGTAAGCTGACTGATCGATAAATTTTCTAAAGAGCATGTCAAACTTGTTTTTTGAATAATAACCAAAAACAAGAAATTAATCAATCAGTTTTCTTAAAATCCTAGGATTTAGGGATAATAATGATCTCTGTTCTTCTGTTTTTAGCCTTATTTGCCTCAGTAGTATTTGTCACTACTGGATCATAATAAGAACGCCCCGCTGCTGTAATTGTTTTAGGATCAAGGCCTAATTTAATTAATTGTTGGGCTACATGGATAGCTCTTTTGGTGCTTAAATCCCAATTTTTATGCTCCGATCCATCCGAATCTGTATGACCTTCTACCACGAATTCAATCTGTCCAAGATCTTTAAAATTATTAGTAAATAAAGTCAAAGCTTCAATGCCCTTCTTATCTAATCTACTAGAACCCTTTTTGAATAATAGATCGTGTGATAGGCTTAAATAAAGTTTGTTGTCCTTTCTCTTAAGGTTGTATTGCCCCGCTTGATATTGTTCAAATGAAGCCGCTAGATTATCCTCTATTTCATCCAATTGGTGTTCTAAAAAATAAACCTTTTCATGCATTAGTTTAAGTTCATATGCTTGTTGATCAATCAAGTCTGCCAATGAATCAAGAACAAACTCATCTTCCTCATATCCTTTTTCACGCAAGCTAGAATAAGCATACATGTTGGAATTCATTTCTAATTGTTCCATTTGCTTATCCAGCTCCATTTTAGCATAGGAATTTGCTTTAACTATAGCGTTATTTTCATCAAGAGACTGCTCATACCTCTTGGACAAATCTTCAAAGTCTTGACGAAGCCTTTTGTTACTAATAGTGAGGATTTCATTTTGCATGTAGGACATTCTAAGGTCTCTTTCTGCTACCAGAAGATCCTGTTTGAGGATTTCATTTTCTTCCATAGCGGTATGTAATTGCCTGTTTTCGTCAGCAAATATATTGGCTCTATTTTCTAATTCAGTGTATTTTTTTGTTGGAACACATGCGATACTACTAAGGATTAGCATGCCGAAGACTATTTTGAGGATTGGGTATTGCATACGGTAAAGGCTAAAACGGTTTAAATAGAATCAAAAGAACAATATAAATATTTATATGTAATAAATTTATATTATCCTTTTGAAACTTCATATTTGAAGGCTATCTAAACTACCTCGCCGCCACAACTAGACCCTGCACCAGCAGTGCAACCGTAGCAATGTTGATCTACAACAATAGCTCTTTGGTCTAATGCTGCAGCATCAAAAGTTGAGATATGCCTATGCTTGGGTATACTAACTTTTAAATCTAACATTTGATTAAAGTCGCAATCGTATAAATAACCCTCCCACGAAACGGATAGGGTATTCAGACACATCAGTCCATCTAAAGTAGCTGGATTATACGCTTCAAGCAGTTTTTCCATGTATGCTTCATAGTTTCCGGATTCCAAAAGGTACTCCAAAAACCTGGAAATAGGAAGGTTGGTGATAGCGAAGAGATTGTTGAAGTCTATATCAAATTTGCGCTTGAGTTGTCTTTTGAATTCTTGTTCTAATTCGAGTTGAGATCCTGGTAAAAAGGCACCAGATGGATTGAATACTAAGTCTAGTTTTAATCCTGAATGGGCTTGACCATAACCCGCTTGATTCAATAATTTTAAAGCACTTATACTATCTTCAAATACCCCATCACCTCTTTGATTGTCCGTTCTGTTTTTAGAGAAATAGGGTAGACTAGATATAATATGAACCTGATGTTTAGCGAAGAATGCTGGTAAATCAGCATACTTAGGATTGGCCATAATTATAGTCAAGTTGCATCGATTTATGACCTGCTTACCTAAAGCATGAACCTCCTGTACGAACCATCTAAAATCCGGGTGCATCTCTGGGGCGCCTCCTGTTATATCTACGGTGTGAAAGTGATCATGGGCCTTAATAATGTCTAAGCACAATTGTAAGTTTTCTATACTCATTAGTTCTGCTTTCTTATCGGGACCCGCATCTACATGGCAATGTGCACAAGACTGATTACACAGTTTTCCAATATTTAATTGAAAAATCTCTGGAAGCTTTGCTTTTAATCCTTGGGGCTTGGTCAGCAGAACATTTTTTGAAAAGGCTTCAATAGTTGACGTATTAATTGGACTTCGTCCATTGAGCACATCTAATTGGTAAAAGGTTGAACTCAATTCATTCTTTCTAGAGGAAAGGGACTGGCTTCTTTGTTTAACTCCCATTTGATCAGGTATTACATGGATAATTTTTTGACATGTTTCATCATCTGTGTTCCAAAAACTAAACTGGAACCTGCTCGAATGGCAGCAGCAACGTGCACAGCTTCCATCATTTGTTCCTCATCTGCACCTTTTTCTAGGCAAGTCGAGGAGTAAGCATCAATACAGTATGGGCATTGAACGGTGTGCGCTACAGCTAGGGCAATAAGTGATTTCTCTCGTGCAGTAAGTGCGCCTTCCTTGAACACTTCACCATAGTAGGCAAAGAATTTATCACCCATTTCCTGTTGGAATTCAGTTATTTTCCCAAAGTTTTTTAGATCCTCTGATCCAAAATAATTATCTTTTGACATATGAATAGATTTAATGATTTGTCAAATAAGCTGTTTAAAATACTTGGCTTTGGGGTATTCTTGCTACTTATCTTTGCTGGATGTTCACCAGAACAAGAAGGCAACAAGTTAACAGAATCTTTGGAAAAGAACTTGTTTTCAGTAACAGTTACTTGCAGTGCTGGAACTGTACCTGAAAATAAACTTGATTTATTACCTGCTCCTGCTAATTTGATCGAACTCAGTGCATGTAATACTGATGTTAATTCTTCTATAAATAATAAAGGTTTACTTCTAGCAGAGGGACTTCCAAATGGTACCCAAGCCTTTGCCCGTTTAGTTGGTCTTATGGAATTTAAACATAGAGCGGATGAAACAGTTTTGTTTGTTCCTGTTCTTTTACCCTATGACAATGCACTATTCAAATACTTACCAGATGATCAGTTCAGATTGAAGTATGATGAAATGGTTGCTATTGTAGAGCAATGGTATTGGAATTATTTAGATTATCGGGAATGGAGTTTGGTTTCATGGAAAAGTGAATTGTTATATCGAGAACATATCAAACCTTGTTTTTATGAATCTGATAACAATTTGTAATTAAGATTAAACCTATATTTGCCGAACTATTAAAGACGATTCTTGTTGAATCTTAAATCCAATAGTGAATGGTAAAAAGTAAATGGGCAGGAGCGGTTGCACAGGTCAGACTGGAGCAGGAATTTTTTCAGCAGGGTGCTTGGAAAGCCTACTTTTATGAGGATATCAGAGTGGTAGAGGACTTGTGGAAGAAGTTACAACCAGACAATCAACAATTATTAGGATTTGATTTTTTGAAAGCTGTTCAGTTATTTCCACCTGTTGGCTTTAACTTCTATTATGTGATTTTAGAGAAAGATGGTCAAGCTGTAGGCTTATCTTATTTCCAACTGATGGATATAGACTTAGATCGAAGCGTGAAGACTGGTACTAGACCAGACCATTGGTTAGGAAAATTACGCTTTGACGTCATGAGGTATATCCGCTCATTTATCAATGTTAAGCTATTGGTTTGTGGAAACTTTCTTACCTCAGGAGATCAATCCTACCATTTTGTTGATAGCAAGTACAGGGAGGAAGGTTTGAAGTTCTTGGTGGATACTTCATTAGAATTATTGAAGCTTGTTTCCAAGCAATGTAAGGCTTTGAAAGGGGTGCTCTTTAAGGATTTACCTGAGGCAAATACAGCTCAAGTAAACTTGTTCTCATCCGAAGGATTTTTAACTACCCATTTTCAACCTAGAATGCTTTTCGAATTAAATCCTGCTTGGACTCATTTTGATGACTATCTAGCTGCGATTACCTCAAAATATCGGGTGAAAGCGAAAAAGGCCATGAGCAAGATCGAAGATTTTGAAATTCGATCTATGAATGCGGATGAAATTAGAACATACAATGAGGAAATCAATCTCTACTTTGATGAGATTATTTCAAATGTAAGTTTTAATGCATTGAGTTTTCCCACCGGTTATTTTGCGAATTTAAAAGAAGAGCTTGGCCCTGAATTTGAGTGTTTTGGTCTTTTTAAAGGGGGTTCCTTTATGGGTTTCTTTTCTGTAATCCACGGTAGCGAAGAATTAGAAGCACATTACATAGGAATGCGAAATGCTGATAATAAGCGCTATAAAATTTACTACAATATTCTGTTACAATTAACTAAAATTGGTATCGAAAGGGGTTATAAAAGAATCAATTTTTCTAGGACTGCCATGGAAATCAAATCTTCCATTGGTGCTCAAGGAGAGACCTTAAATTGTTATTACAAACACCCCAATAAATTATTGCAATTTACCAGTGTTCAGTTGTACAATCTATTGAAACCAATCCAGACGATACTGGCATCACATACAAGGCATACAGACAGTTCATCACCACGATTGATGCCAACGAGACAACGATTGAGATTGTTGCTTCTACCAACCAGAGGTTCTTATCAGATCCACTGAAGGTGGATGTCAGTATCATTGCTATGATTGATGATGATGCCCCAGACACACCCGAAGAAGATCTATCCTACAGAGGTAGAAGTATTGCTCTAAGTGAGACCGTGCCTATTGAACTAGAGGACGGCGGCAATAAGATGATTTTGAATATGTCAAGAAGTATTCAGAAGAAGTGCTCCTTAAAGATCACTGCTCCCGTTGAAATCATCAATGCTAAGT
>CAJXMP010000183.1 GCA_913056515.1 uncultured Lewinella sp. | reverse complement strand
GGCAAAAGATGGACGCGAACCAAAGAGCCCCCCCCAAGCGTCCATCGGGTGAGGGTGTGCGTGAGTCCTGTTACCTGATCTTTATCTCTCAGAGACAGGCCGGAGAAAACAAAAAAAAAACAAGAACGTTTGCCAGACAAAACGGAGAAACGCCCAAAAGCGATTATCTGGTGTAATTACAAAATTATCATGAAATATTTAAAAATCTCTTTGGTCATGCTCTTTGCATGGACATTCAACACCACTTATTTATCTGCACAATGGCTCAATGATGCATCTGGAAAAAAGACAGCTGTAACCATCGCGAATAAAGCCATAGATGCCATGGTGAATCTAGAATATGGTCGCGCACAAGGCCTAGCCATGGCTGCATTGGAGATTGATCCAAATACCACTTCAGCAAAAATTGTAATGGCATGGACTTCGGGAGATGCCCTTTGGGAAGGCTATCAAAAAGAGATCAATGCTATGAAAATGACCGACTCTGAGCGTGCTTGGATGGATGTCATTAGTAAACCAGGAGCGGAGCATCCTGCTGCTGCAAAAGCAAGTGGAAGCACGGAGCCCATCATAACTTATATGGCTGCTTATGAGAGCTATGAAGCCCTAGAGGCTTGGACAAAAGCCAATCCAACTATAGCAGGTCCAGCCATCAATTCGTTAGCTTATGCTGATTCACAAGGTCAAGGCCCAAGAGGTATTAAACCACCCGATGGTACAGATCAAGAAAGAGCAGAGCAGCGATTTAAGGAATATATCGCTCTGACAGATTCGCCCAATGCAGATGATTCTTATGCGGAATTTTTAGCGTCACAAGGCGATTTCGAGGGCGCTTTTGATAGTCAATTAAAAGCTTTCCAGAAATTGAATTTTATCAGCCCTTATCGTAGGAATTTGGTGATCTATTGGAGAAAATTAAATGCAGCATCTATTGAGGAAGCTGTTACAAAGCGTGTAGAAGCATTCTATAATAATATGGAAGCTTTAGATGAACAAGTAGTTGATTTTCTTGCCCAAGACCTAACCATTACCGAGGGTATGAGTAATATGCAACCGTGGATTTCGGATAACTATGATGCTGCAGTTCAAAGATATCAATCTCAGGCAGAGGTTATGAACTGGATTGCTCGGGAAGCTTATGATATAGAAGTAGCGCTTGGTCCAAGAGGTGAAACAGCTGTAGTAACTTTCTATATGAGAGGAAGCTATAATACTGCTCAGGATGAAACGGTAGTCAATTATCACACTCGTGCTTCAGAGGTATGGATTATGCAAGATGGTGAATGGATGCTTATGCATTCTAATTTTGCTCCTTATGGAGGAGCAGCTGGCCTACCTGAAATGAATTAGGAATACAAATAAGGATAGCGAAAGCTATCCTTATTTTGCTTTATTTTACCATAAAGCCGTATAAATTAAAGTCAACAAGAACAGCACAATCACTGCACAAATATTGAAGACTCTATCTGTCTTGAATAAACTTCCGTCAACACTAAACGCTTGTGCACTACTGCCCGCATTTTTGGACCAAACAAGCCTAAAGATTCCCAACACAAGTAGTACAACAACCAAGGCAAATATCCAGCCGCCACTACCCAATGGGTGATCTACCATACCTATAATACCCATCGGTAGGGTAATCATAGTCAAGGCAGCAGTAAGCCCAAATCTAGGTCCATTAGCCGTAGTTTCTGTCCCTCCTGTTTTAGATAAATTAGTTTCTACACCAGATACTACAATAATCACCAATGCTGTGAAGGCAAAGCCTAAAGCCATCTGCTCTAGGAATGGAAGTGCTGGATAAGCAAATTTCATGATCAACATGAATAAGACACTGGATAACACACCAATAAATCCACCGTTCCCAGTTGCTCCTTTCCAGAATAAACCAAAGATGAATAATGCTACTATCCCAGGGCTGATCAAACCGGTATATTCCTGTATATATTGAAAGACTTGATCAATACTATCTAGCAAAGGAGCAATCACTCCTCCTAAAACTAGTGCAGCAAAAGCAGTCCATTTACCCACTTTTACATAGTGACTTTCGGAAGCATCCTTCTTGATCAATGGCTTATATACATCCAAGGTAAATATTGTAGAAGCAGAGTTGACCATGGAGCTCAAAGAAGAACCAATAGCCGCAATCAAACCTGCAAATACTAAGCCTTTAAATCCGGATCCAATAAAGTTATCCAAGACCCAAGGAAATGCCTGGTCCGCTTGACTAATACCTGTACCCTCAAATCCAAACATCATCGGATCCTTCAAAATCACAAAGGCTGCAATACCCGGAAGTACGACAAACAAAGGCATAATGATTTTAATTACAGCAGCTAGAGAAATACCACGTTGCGCCTCCTTCAAACTCTTGGCTCCTAGAGCCCGCTGAATGATATACTGATTGGTACCCCAATAATAAATATTAGCAATCCACATGCCTCCAATCAATACCCCAATACCCGGCAAAAGGTCATAAGCAGATTCCTCCTCACCAGTACTGATATTCGTAAAGGTGACATCCTTGGCAAAGATCATATCAAACTTCTCTGGTGCCAGCTCCATCAGCTTATCCAAACCTCCAAAGAAAGATCCTCCGCCTACAAAGCTCAACACAGCCCAAGCAGCTGCAAATCCTCCTATCACTAACACAATAACCTGGATCACATCCGTCCAAACTACTGCTTTCAATCCACCAAAAATCGAGAAGGAAGCCGTGTATAAAATCAATCCTATAATAGCCCAACTCATACTGAATCCTGTCAGCTGTTCAATAGCCTTGGATCCTAATAACAAGGTGGCCGTTATATTCACGCCAACAAATAAGGCTACCCAGAAAATAGCCATAAGATTACGTGTACGAGAGTCATACCTGCGTTCTAGGAATTCCGGCATAGTACTGATGCCTTCTTTTAAAAAGACGGGCAAAAAGAATTTACCTACTAATATCAGCGTCAAGGCCGCCATTAACTCATAAGAAGAAATGGCTAAACCTATAGCGAATCCAGAACCATTCATACCAATAATCTGCTCCGAAGAAATATTAGAGGCAATCAGAGAACCACCAATGGCCCACCAAGGCAGGGATTTTGAAGCAAGAAAATAATCTTTAGTTGTTTTTGCTTTTTCGCGGTTCGCGATCCATAGTCCAAAGCCCACCATCAGGCACAGATAGCCAATGAAGATGACCAAGTCAACTTGAGAGAGTCCCATACTGTAATATTAATTGTTGTAATTAGACTAGCAATATATAAGAAAAATGGAAGTTTATAGCATCTTTGATTTGAATAATTTCCGATCCAAATCCTATGGTTCAGCAAAGAGTGGATTGCTTATAAATGACTCATCAGTGAGGCTTTTCAAAAAGGCAATCAGGTCCACTTGTTCTTCCTCACTTATGCTAAATCCCTGTAATAAAGGGCTCTTGTTGAAGTGGTTTTGACCACCATTCGCATAGTGTTGTATCACTTCCTCTAAGGTCCACATAGAGCCATCATGCATGTATGGAGCCGTTAATTCAATATTTCGAAGGGTAGGGGTCTTGAATCGGGCAATATCTGTGGAATCTTGAGTTAACCTATATCGGCCTGGATCCTCATATACTTCATACAGTCCATTATTCTCAAAAGTATTTTCTGTGAAGTTGAATCCACCATGGCAGCTACTACAGGCCAGAGAATCACTAAAGAATAAATCCATACCCCTGAGCTCAGAAGGATTTAAACTGTTTTTCCCTCTGTAGAAGTAATCATCAAAAGGCGCATGACCACTGATCAAACTTCGTTCAAAACAAGCCAAGGCTCTAGTCAAAACAAAAGCATCAAATTCCCTGTCGTATGCATCTAATGCTTGATCCCGGTAGGTTTGGTCCATTCGAATTTGCTCAATCAATTCTACCATATTGTGGTTGAATTCATTAGGCTCTTGGATAGGAATCAAGACTTGTAATTCCAGACTTGGAATACCTCCTTCTCTGGTGTAGTAGGGCAGATAAGCTACATTGGTTAGACTAGGCGCATTTCGACCGCCTGGCGCATCAAAAACGCCTGGACTGAAGGCTTCGTTATCGCTAAAAGCTAAAGCAGGTAAGTGACAACTGGCACAGGAAATACTCGAATCAATGGATAAGGCTTTATCAAAAAATAACCTTTTCCCCAGAGCCCAACGCGCGGGAGAAAAGGTATTATCTGCTGGTTCTTCTATGGCCGGAAAACCAGTGGGTATGTCCATGAGTTCAGGCCATTCACTTGAATCCATTTGAATGCTATCATCCTGTTGGCAGGCATTCAAGAAAAGGAGACAAGCTGCAAAGCATCCAAAACCTAGAACTCGAAGTTTCATTTACTGGACAATCAATTTCTGAGTTATCGTTGCTCCTTGGGCATTATTCATTTGAATGAAATACATACCTGAAGTCAAGCCTTGAATAGACTTTGAAAACTGTGTTCCACTAAAGCTAAAAGCTTGCTCCGTTTGACCCAATTGATTGATAATCTGAACATCATAGGTACTTGAAATAGGCATGTCTACTTGAATGTCTACTGATCCAGTATGTGTCGGATTTGGAGCTACAACAAATTGATTAGCTTGAAGTACATCCACATTGTTCACCACCATTTCACCGATAGAAAATACCGTCGAAGCTAAATTGGCAATAGCATCTGCCGCTTCTGCATTTTCACCATGATTAAATACACCTTGGCCCATATTGATATCCTTGAAGATATTAGGGACATCAGCTAAAATATTGATCGTTGAACTCGCTCCTTCAATATTGAAAGCTGCATCGAATAATAAGGTACTATAGTTAACATCTCCAGTTGCATGGATTTGGAAGGAATTTCCAAAATTAGGACCATTGTCTCCCTCGGCTACCAGAAACTTATATCCTAATGCCCAACCCCAGTGCATAGATGGAGTCTGGAAAGAAAGTGGATGGTCTTCAGGATAGGCCGTGATATCAGCATGATTCACCTGATATGGCAATCCAATATGGAACTTGATCTGCTCTAGTGATTGAATATTATCATACACACCCAATTCGATGAACGTTTCCGCTCCAGCATCGGCTAAAACATATAATTCGTCAATGCTTGTCTCTGTTCCACCATCATGAATCAGGCTGATACCTGAGATGTAATATCTGATAATGGAAGCATCTATAGGGTCACTCAAGTTATTCGTGATTGGATTCTCATAGGAGAATACTTCACCATCCGCTTGGTGCTTGATATTTAGATTGATTTGTGTTTGCCCAAAAGTGCAAAAGGCACTAGATAGAATAAGGGAGAGTATAATTAATCTTTTCATGCTTGTGGTATTTTCGTTTAGAACTATTATACAATTTAAGCAGAAAATTAGTTTTAATCGCTAAAAGAGGACTTTAGAAATGGATGTTGAAAAATTTTAAACAAAAAAAAGGAAGCTGAAACTCAGCTTCCTAGTACATGATTTCTAAATAGTTTTATCACAAACTATTAGGATAACTCGATATGTTAGACTTAGATTATATTTTTTTAAATTTTCCCTTCTAATTATATTTTCATCATTAGAATCTACCTCTATTGGTTTTTCAAATAAATTATTATCCTCTTGATAATCTATCGTTTCATTATTGGATTCTTCATCACCTGTTTTAATTTCTTCTATTTGATTTACATTATCATTAAGATCTAATTTTATAAACTCTATATCTTCCTCATCTTCAT
>CAJXMP010000182.1 GCA_913056515.1 uncultured Lewinella sp. | reverse complement strand
CTGCAGCTGGTAGTTTAGGTCAAACAGTGGGTTGTTCAGAAATTGGCGGAACACACTCAGTTATGGTGACAGACCCAGATACAGGTAACTCTTGTTGGGGAAGTATTATTGTTGAAGATAATTTAGCTCCGGTAATCTCTTGTATTGATTATGATAACATTGCTTGTTCTCAAAATTATGCTAATTTCTTAGGTGCAACTGCTTCAGATAATTGTACTGTTTTCCCGAATGTGGAACTTACTTCTGAGACTATTGATGATTCAGGTTTATGTGATGCAGGTGTTTTAGTTTACAGAACTTATATAGCTACCGATGAATATGGTAATACATCTGAGGAATGTACATCAGTGATTACTATAGTAAGACCTGATAGTGTGGATATACCTACAGATGTATCTATAGCTTGTGAAGCTTATGATGCGAATAATGATTTAGTAACTCCAGCCTATGCAGGTTCTCCAGCTGGTATAGATGGAACCTATTGTATGTTCTCTTACACGCACGCCGATGAAGTGGTGGATGCATGTGGTGGATTCAAGATTATCCGTACTTGGACTATATTGGATATGTGTACGAATGAGATTACATCAGGTGTTCAAATCATTGAAGTAGTTGATACTGCTGCTCCAGTTCTTAATGTTGCTGGTGTTGTACTTTCTACTGATGGCAATGATTGTGCTTCCAATGGATTTATTCCTGCACCTGAATTCTCTGATAATTGTACAGCGGTTACTATAACCATGTTTACAACAGCAGGTGAGCTAGATTATGTAAATGGAGTGAATGGAAATGCAGGTGGATTTATTCCTGGTGCTGGTTTAGAACTGGGTAATCATGAAGTAAGTGTGCAGGCAACGGATGAATGTGGTAACACAACGTCTGCTGTATTCACCTTAAGCATAATTGATGAGATAGCACCTACTATGGTTTGCTTGGAAGTTACAGATGTGAATTTGAATTCTGCTGGTGAAGCTGTTGTATTTGCCCCATCCTTTGATAATGGAACACATGATGATTGTTGCTTGGATTTACTTCAAGTAAGAAGAATGGATGGTGGGTTCTTTAGTGAATCTGTTACTTTCGATTGCTCGGATGCAGAAGAACAAGTTATTCTAAGAGCCTATGATTGTTTTGGCAATTATAATGAATGTATGGTAACGGTATTAGTTAATGATAAGCTTAATCCTTATATCGCTTGTCCAGCTGATGCTTCTATTTCATGCGATGTTTATTATACGGATTATGCTCCTGCTTTAGATAATGCTGATTGGTCTGTATTAGAAGACTTTGGCGCTGTATTGATGGGAGATAATTGTACTTATTCTGATACTTACGATGTAACATTTGGGGTAGATCAGTGCGGTGAAGGTTCTATCACAAGAACATGGACGGTAACGGACGATAGTGGTAATGGACCTGTTGCTTGTTCGCAGACCATTTCTATTTTCCATGTTTCAGATTGGAATGTGTCATTCCCTGCTGATTTTGATGAGCCGGTGGATGCAGACTGTAATTATGATGCTATAGACTTTGGTACTCCAACAATTACGAATGATGCTTGCGAAATGATTGCTGTATCATACAGTGATACTGAATATAATGTTCCTGGTCAAGATGCTTGTTTCAAGATATTTAGAGAGTGGACCGTAATTAATTGGTGTACTTATGATCCTGATACCTCCGCAGAAACAGTAGCAACATCTCCTGGAGCTTCTTATAATGTTCAAGGCTCTGATTATATTACTTATACTCAAACTGTAAACGTTAAGGATGAAACAGCTCCTGTTGTGACATCAACTGCATATACTGCTCAAATAACAGCGGGTTGTGGAGTGGACTTTACTTTAGATGATATCACTATTGAAGGTGGATGTAATACCGATGTGTATAATATTTCTATTAATGACGGAGATTTAGCAGCTTATGGATCCAATGGATCTTATACTGATGTACCTGTTGGTTCTTATGAAGTAAGCTACACGGTTATTGATCCTTGTGGTAATGCTAGTACAACTATTCGTACGGTAATCGTAGAAGATAAAGCGCCAACGCCTTATTGTGTGGATGCTCTTGTTATTTCCATTATGCAAACGGGCATGGTAGAAATTGCTGCCATTGATTTTGATGCAGGTTCATTTGACAACTGTGGTGAAATAGTGTCCTTTACATTTGATGCGGCTGGAACAATGCCAGTTATGCAATTTGATTGTGATGACTTAGGACTTAACCTATTGACCGTGCATGTAACTGATGAGGGTGGCTTGACAGATTTCTGTGAGGTGATTCTAGACGTACAAGATAATTTAGGCGCATGTGAAGATACGCCAATGGTTATGCTTGCAGGTACAGTTGCAACTGAATTTGGATTTGGCGTGGAGCAGGTTATGATGGATGTTAATAATGGTGCTAATACGGTTTACTCTGATGACAATGGACAATATGAAGTTGAAGTGGAAGCTGGTGGTGATTACTCTATCTCAGCGTTATTAGATGAGGATCCTGAAAATGGAGTTACGACTTTTGATTTAGTACTGATTTCGCAGCATATTTTGGGTATCAATGAATTAGATTCGCCATACAAGATGATTGCTGCAGATGCAAACAATTCTGGTAGTATTTCAACTTTGGATTTAGTTACTATCCGTAGAGTGATCCTACAGATTGATGAAAATTTCCAGAATAATACTTCTTGGAGATTTGTAGACGCTGCACACGATTTTACAGATCCTACTAATCCTTGGGCAACTGTATTCCCTGAGCTTGTTTCTTACAACAATGTTGCAGGTGATATTATGGATGCAGACTTTGTTGCAGTAAAAATAGGTGATGTAAACGGTTCGGCTCAAACCTCATTGACGGGTACAGCACAAAGTCGTAACGCGTCAACTATTTCATTTGATGCAAAAGATGATGTAGTATATGCTGGTCAATCATTTGATTTAGCATTATCTATCGAACACTTATTAGCGGGATTCCAATTCACACTTTCATACTCCGATGGTATTTCATTTTCTGGTGTTCGCAATGGATTGTTGACAGAGGCAAATGTGGGATTGGCTAAAGTAGCTAGTCATGCATTAACCATTTCTTGGAATGATATTGATAATGTGGATTTGTCTGATCAAGATGTCATTGTTTTAGAGTTTATCGCAAATCAAGATATAGTGCTTTCTGAAGTATTTGATATCAATTCTGATTATACTAGAGCGGAAGCTTATAATCAATCTGGTGAGACATTTGATGTTGAATTAAACTTTGCTTCTAAAGCTACTTTTGAATTGCTTCAAAATGAACCAAACCCATTCCAAACGACTACCACTATTGCTTTTAACCTGGCAACTGCACAGCAAGTTGGATTTACTGTGGTTAATGTAGCTGGTGAGGTAGTTTATGCTATCGATATTGAGGCAGTTGCTGGCGAAAATACTCTAGTATTGGATACGAAAGATCTTGGTGACTCAGGCGTTTACTATTATACTTTAAAAACGACTGAAGGAATGCTTACCAAGAAGATGGTTTCAATCAAATAAATTTATTGGGTGCATGCTGCACCATAAGAATATGTAATCGGTTTTTGGGATAACCTCCATCTGACCTTCGGGTCGGAGGAGGTTTTTTTATTAAGACCAGCTAAGTTTTATTATCTTTTAGAAAAATAATGAACCATGATAAGACAATACCTTTTATTCATCAGCCTTTCAGTAACTTTTAATGCTGTTTTTGCACAAAAACTAAGAGTAGAGCCCATCATTGATCTTTCCTGCACAGCAGTCAAAAGTCAAGATAAGACGGGTACCTGTTGGTCTTTTTCAACGGTTTCATTTCTAGAATCGGAAATGAAACGAATGGGATTTAATGAAATGGATCTATCGGAGATGTATTTCGTTCGTTTCATTTATTTTGATAAGGCCCAGAACTATGTGCTACGTCAAGGTAAGGCTAACTTTAGTCAAGGTTCTTTGTCTCATGATGTCATAAATGTTGTAAAGAAGCATGGTATTATGACTGAGGAGTATTATCCAGGTCGAGTGAATAATGATCCATACAATCATGATCAACTAGAACAAGAATTGAAAACATACTTGGATCAAGTTATAGCGAATAAAGATAGAGGACCTTATTGGATGACCAAGGTGAATAAAATTTTAGATAAGCATTTAGGTGCCTTACCAAGGGGAGTTATGGGCAAAAATTTGGCTCAAGCCAATGGACTTAATCCAAGGGATTATATTTCTTTTACTTCCTTTAAACATCATCCGTATCATTCTAAGTTTATTCTTGAAATACCAGACAATTATTCCAATGGTTCCTATTTTAATGTTCCCTTAGCTGATCTGAGAAAGATTGTTGATCACGCTTTAGAAAGTGGCTATACCGTTGCTTGGGATGGAGATGTTTCGGAGAAGGGATTTAAGGCAAAGGAAGGATATGCTTTGTTAGCTCCGGAGTCCAGTGATGGTATGTGGACGATGGATTTTCAAGAAAGTCGGGTAAGTGATGCAGTTAGACAGACGGAGTTTTTTACCTACAAAACTACGGATGATCACTTGATGCACATTGTCGGAAAGGTTAAAGGTAATGATGGAAAGAACTACTATAAAGTTAAGAACTCCTGGGGAGCTATTGGTCCCTTCGATGGATTCTTATATATGTCGGAAGCTTACTTTGATATGAAAACAGTAGGTATACTCGTACATAAATCCTCAGTACCTGAGGATGTGAAAGCCTCATTTGAATAAAAAAAAGGTCCCGAGATTCTCTCGGGACCTTTTTTTTATTTCTTCACTTTATTTTCCTCTTTCATTTTTTCACCTAACATCTGTGAAGCGGTAAAGGAGGTGACCATCTCACTAAGCATATTAGAGCCAGCAGCTGGTGAATTAGGGAGAAGCACCAAGTTAGAATTGGAATTTTCACCCATGGACTGTAAGGTATCATAGTGCTGCGTTACAACGATCAGCGCTGATGCCTCCTGAGAATTAATGCCCACTTTATTTAATACCTCAACGGACTCTTCAAGCCCACGGGCAATTTCTCTTCTTTGATCAGCAATACCTTGTCCCTGCAAGCGCTTGGATTCAGCTTCTGCTTTTGCTCTAGCTACAATTCTAATACGTTCCGCTTCTGCTTCATACTCTGTAGCCAGCTTTTGACGTTCCGCTGCATTAATATGGTTCATGGAACGCTTAACTTCAGCGTCTGGATCTATATCTGTAACTAAGGCTTTGATAATGCCGTACCCGTAACTAGACATAGCTTCTTCAATCTCAGATTTAATAGCAATAGCTATATCGTCCTTTTTAATAAAGACATCATCTAACTTCATTTTAGGTACCTCAGCACGGACTACATCGAAAACATAAGCATTAATTTGCTCTCTTGGATTTTCAAGTCTATAGTACGCATCAAATACTTTTTCTTTCAGAATAATGAATTGAACAGATACTTTTAAAGCAACAAATACATCATCTGATGTTTTTGTTTCCCTATCAATACGCCGAATGGCACCTACCATTCCAGGAGCGACATTAGGATCTTTGTCAAACTTCTCAATACAATGGTGACAAAAGTCTTTATCCAAATTATTTGGTACAGTGAAAATAAAATCACCCATTGTAACTCTCTGATTTTTCTTCAGAGGAGAATTTTTAATTTTGATACTATCAAATGCCATATAAAAAACCTTCGTTGGTGCTGTAGTATATGTTAGTTATACCTGCTTCCTTGAGTGCAAGCTCGCAGATAGGACAT
>CAJXMP010000181.1 GCA_913056515.1 uncultured Lewinella sp. | reverse complement strand
GGCGGTTGGAAAAGGATATATCGCAAATTACTTGGCGTTCCTAACTTCCGATAATCAATCTAGTCCAGTCCAAATGAATTTTGACCTGGAAGGGGAAGAATTAGACATCAACAGTTTACTTGCCATATTGGACCAAGATGAAACGGAAGATATCGATGAAGAATTGTTGGGAGAATCCGAGGAAGCATACGCAAATAGTACCTCCAATAACTTTTCTTTTCTAAAACAAATCAAAGGCGTGTTCACTGCTGATTTGAAAGCTGTTCAATATGAGGAATTGGCTATTGATCAATTCAAAGGACGAATAGACTTTAAACAGGGAGACATTCGCATCAAAGGTGATTTAGAAACTATGGAAGGTCAGATGACAATGGATGGGGCATTTGATGTACTGGCTTCTAGACCTATTTTGACCTTGAAAGTAGATTGTGAATCTATTAATGCTTCTGAAATGTTCCGCCAAATGGACAATTTTGGACAAGATATGATCACTGAAAATAATGTCTCTGGAGACTTACATTCCAAACTCGTTATGATTTTACCTTTCGAATCAAATGGAGGTTTTGATCCAAATGATTTAAGAGTTTATGCGGGTATCGGAATCGAAGATGGTGAGCTAAAAGGTATCGAGATGTTGGAAGATTTTTCAAAAATTATCCACATCAATGATTTGAGACATATTCGATTTGTAAACATGGAGAACTGGCTTGAAATCAGTAATGGTCAAGTGTATATTCCTGCGATGTTCCTTCAGTCTAATGCCATTAATCTGCGTTTGAGTGGTGTGCAAGGCTTTGATGAAAAGATTGATTATAGTTTAAAGGTAAATGCAGGTCAGGTATTAGCTGAAAAAGTAAAACGCCATGATATTGAATTGAATCCAATTGCTGCAAAAGAACACGGGTTTTTCAATTTATATTTCAATATTTTCGGAGATCTAGATGCTATGGATTATAAAACCTCCAAGCGAATTGTTAATGAGCAATTCATGGCTTCGGAGTCCCGAAAGATAGATGTGCGTTATGCACTTGAAAAGGCCTTTGGTCCTATTGAGCTAATTGCTGAGCCAAAACAATGGGCTGATTTAGGTGATTTTGAACTCCCAGAAGATATGGAAGAAGAAGTCGAATATATAGATGGTTTCTAAAAAAAATCCCGAGCTACAACTCGGGATTTTTTTATGAATACTTGATACAAACATTTTTAGGTTCAGTAAAGAATCGCATGGCTTCAAGCCCACCTTCTCTACCCACACCAGAGTTTTTCATGCCACCAAATGGTGTTCTCAAATCTCGAACCATCCAACAATTTATCCAAACAATACCAGTTTGTAATTGCTGTGCTAAGCGCTGAGTTCTATTAATATCTTTTGTCCAAACCGTTGCAGCCAGTCCATATTCTGTATCATTTGCCAAAGCAATAGCTTCTTCTTCGGTGTCAAAAGCTTGAATAGTTACAACAGGGCCAAAGATTTCTTCTTGATTGGTCCTGCAACTATTGGGTAAGCCTTCGATAACGGTTGGTTTGAGGTAATACCCGTTAGCTAATTCACCCTTGAGTTCAGCTGGTTTACCTCCACATAATATTTTTCCACCTTCCATCTCAGCAAGGGCAATATAGGCGAGTACTTTTTCTTTATGCTCCTTGGAAACTACAGCACCGAGATCTGAAACGGAGTTAAATGGACTTCCAACCTTCATGAATTGCACACGCTTTACAAATTCATCTTTAAACTTATCGTAAATGCCACGTTGTACGAGTATTCTGGAGCCGCAAAGGCAGATTTGACCATTATTAGAGAATGAGGATCGTAAAGTATGAATCATCATTTCATCAAAATCACAATCATCAAAGATGATATTAGGATTCTTTCCTCCTAGTTCTAGCGATAACTTTTTGAAAGCAGGTGCGGCAACGGCAGCGATTTTTTTCCCTGTATTGGTGCCACCTGTAAAAGAAATGGCCTTGACCTTTGGATGTTCAACGATAGCCTGACCAGCTTTAGATCCTAGCCCATGGACAATATTTAATACGCCTGGAGGTAGACCAGCTTCCTGACAAGCCTTAGATAATAAAAAGGCAGTCATTGGTGTCAATTCTGAAGGTTTGGCTACTACACAATTACCTGTTGCTAGGGCAGGGGCAATTTTCCATGAAAACAAATACAAAGGTAAATTCCATGGAGAAATACATCCGACAACTCCGATAGGTTGTCTAAGCGTGAAATTGACCGCTTGGCCCGGCATATTATGAGACTCGGAGCTAAAATGAAGTAAAGAAGTAGCAAAAAATCTAAAGTTTTCATGCGCTCTAGGGATATCTACTGCTGTAGAGAGCGAAACAGGTTTTCCAGAATCCCTACTTTCTGCTTCTGCAAAAAGATCCAAGTGTTGCTCAATGATATCCGCTACGCGCATAAGTAACCTGAAACGCTTTTGAGGGTGCATCACTGACCAAGCGGGAAATGCTTTTTGAGCAGCTTCTACAGCTTTCTCAATATCTCTACTATCCGAATCAGGAATGTAAGAATATATCTGACCTGTTGACGGATCGTAATTTTCTATGAATTCAGTAGATTCAGCAGGTTGTAAACTGCCATTGATATAATTCTTGATGTATTGTTCTGTTTTCATAGTGTCCTGTTGCGCTTACAATTTTCTAGAAGCATGTCTATAGATGACTGCCGATAAAAGTTGGCCCACATCTTTGAGTGATTTTTCACTAATAATGTCTACGGTATCATCATGGGTATGCCAATATTGTCCAAACCCAGTTTCAGTATCCGCAGGTCTATTAATGATATCAATCATTGGGATTTTAGCTATGGTATTCACATAATAGTGATCATCAATAATCATGGTGCTTGTTTCATTCACAAATTTGTCTCCCATACCCATATCTTGGGCAAGTTGCCAAACTCTATTCATGATATTTCCAGCGAAGTACATGGATCCCTCTTCCTTAGTAAATCTAGGAGCTTCACTGCCTACCATATCTAACAAAATACCAAAATCCGCATTATATCCAGCTACATGTTTGTTCTTGGACCAGTATTGTGAACCAAGACAATAACTATCCTTGGACTTACCAGAGGCATCACCATAATCCTCGGAATCAAAAAGAATGATATCTACACCTAAGTCAGCACTTTCTATAGGATTTTGGGCAATTACTTCTGCTAATTCCATCAAAACTGCCACCCCACTAGCACCATCATCGGCTCCATCAATAGGTTGATCTTTATCCTTAGTACTCAATGGAGAATCTGCGAAAGGCCTAGTATCCCAATGAGCCGCAAATAATAATCTTCGTTTAGCTTTTGGATTGTATTGTGCAATGATATTATTACTTTCCAATTCATCTCCAGTATATGCGGTAGCTGTAAATTCTTGTTCAATAACGTCCCAACCCGCTGCTTCAAAGGTTTCAACCATCCAGTCAGCGCAATTTTTGTGGGCTTCTGAATTAGGTACGCGTGGGCCGAATTCAACTTGTTTAACAACATATTCCATAGATTTTTTTCCAGGGAATACGGGTACACTATAGTTCTTCTGAACCTGCGGTTCTGTCACTGCTGGCTGTTCTTCTTCTTTGGAACAGGATTGAACAAAAAGAACTAAACAAAAGACAACTGCTATGGATTGAAGAGATTTCATCTCAGGGATTTATTTAAAAGTGAACCCAACCTTGGGCTTTAATATCGTGAATATTTCCTCCTTTAGTATGGAGTTTGATTCCATCCTCTTTAGGTACAATTTCTCCTGCAATATAAATATCAGGAAGATATTTTACCTTATCGATGTCTTTAACATCAATGGTGAACAGGAGTTCATAATCCTCTCCTCCACTTAAAGCGGAGGTAATGGGGTCTATCCCAAAATCTATAGATTTTTTCTCCGCATCTGGATGAATAGGAACGCCACTTTCTTCTAATATCACTCCCACATTGGATTGTTTACACAAGTGGAATATTTCTGAGGCTAATCCATCTGAAATATCTATCATAGCCGTAGGTACTAATTCTGCTTTATGGAATAGCTCAATCATGTCAAACCGAGCTTCCGGTTTGAGTTGACGACTAATTAAATATTGTTGGTCTTCCAAATCGGGTTGCAAGCCCCCTTTTATGGATTGGAAAATTTGTTTTTCCCGCTCTAAAATCTGCAAACCTAAGTAAGCAGCACCAAGATTACCACTTACACAAAGCAAGTCTCCTTTTTTGGCCGTACTTCGATAGGTGATTTTATCTTTATCCACTCGTCCAATAGCCGTAACACTAATGAATAATCCTCTTGGAGAGGAGGTAGTGTCTCCACCAATTAAATCTACTTTATAATTATTGCATGCCGTACGGATGCCTTTATAGAGTTCTTCTAATGCTTCTACTGAAAACCTATTGGAAATAGCAATGGACACGGTGACCTGTTCTGGAAATCCGTTCATGGCGTAGATATCGGATAGATTGACGGCAATAGCTTTGTATCCTAAATGTTTTAGAGGCGTGTATGCCAGATCAAAATGAATCCCCTCCACAAGGCAATCTGTAGAAATAAGCCTGTAGTCTGCTCCATTGTCTAGTACAGCCGCATCGTCACCTATACCCTTGATGGTATTATCATGATGGATACGAACAGACTCGGTCAGATGGTCTATTAGACCAAATTCTCCTAATTCATTTACGTCTGTTCTTTTAGAATTATCTTCTGCCATAAGTTGCTATTGAATAAAGGTTTGAATCGCATTCCAGAGGTTATTTTCTGGAAGCGGTGCTTTGACTAGTATTTTTTCTCCGCTTATGGGGTGTGTAACTTCCATTTCATGGGCATGTAAAAAGATCGAACGATCCCTTTCTCCTCGTCTAAAGCCGTATTTTACATCCCCTTTAATTGGAAAACCAATATGAGCCAGTTGAGCCCTAATTTGATGCGTTCTACCGGTTATTGGATTGATTTTTAGAACCTGATATTTATCGGTATTACCCAAAACGGAGAACTCTAATTCAGATGGTTTAGTATTCGCTTCTTCTTGGTCAAAAACTAGAGTTTTATTCGCTCTTTTTAGGTGTTTAAGCCAGTGTTTTAATGTTTGAGGGGTCTTAATAGCTTTCTTTTCAACTAGTGCTAGGTAACTCTTTTTGACTTGTCTATGCTTAAACTGTTCACTTAAAACACTGAGTGCTTTGGGTGTTTTAGCAAAAACAACAATCCCGCTTGTTGGACGATCTAATCGATGTGGAGCTTGAACATTAGACTTACAATAGATAGATGCTAAGTCTTGAAGACTTTTAGAGTCTGATTGATCACTTTGCACACTCAAGCCAGCAGGTTTGTTGAGTATCAACAATTGATTGTCTTTATAAAGAATTAATTCACTAATCTTTTGCATGCTAATCAATTTCTTCAAAATCAATGTCTTCCGTAGGAAGCACATCAGTTAGTTTTTGCTTTTGCTTCTGCTTAGTTTGTCTCGGTTCCTGCTTTTGCTTGGGTTCAACAGGCTTTCTGGCCGGCTTAATGAAGAATTGATATATAACCATAAAAACTAAGGCCCAAAATAATATCTTCATCTTTTTTAAAGCAAAGTTAGTATTTCACTTGGATAATTGGCAATCAAAGTAAGTACAGGAGTTTTAATTTATTACATTTGTGAAACAGGCAAAGGCAAATGGCGTTTTTGTTTTACTGATATTTAGTTAAAAAATACCGGATATAAAATGAACTTCAAAAAGGTTTCAAATCTAACGGGTTGGCTTG
>CAJXMP010000180.1 GCA_913056515.1 uncultured Lewinella sp. | reverse complement strand
CCGAGATCTACACTCTTTCCCTACACGACGCTCTTCCGATCTGATCCTACCTTTTGAAATTAGCGTAAGAGGAGATGCTACTATTTTGGATATTGATCAGTCAGAGCTGGAACAAGTCATGCAATCTGATACGCTCTCCATTTGGAGATCTGATATAAGCCATGGAATCAAGGAATTATGGCTACAAGCGGGAAATACAACAGATCGAATAAAGGTCGAAGTGTCTACAGCAGGCCTATGGCCCGCTTCCCACGAAATACATACCATACCCGCTGAGGTGGAATTACTAAAACCCACTGAAGCACAAATTGGAAACAGCCCAAGCATAGAACCTAAAATGCTGGGTGCCGATATTTCCTTTTTGCCGCAATTGGAGGCGGAGGGTATGCAATTCTACGATGATGGAGAAAAACAGGATGCTATTGCGATTCTAAAAGCACATGGATTCAATACTATACGTTTACGCACTTTTGTTAATCCCGAAAATGAAAAAGGCTATGCTCCGGGCATTGGATTTTGTGGAACGGAATACACCTTACAAATGGCTAAACGCATCAAGGATGCAGGGCTTCAATTATTGCTAGACTTCCATTACAGTGATACCTGGGCAGATCCACAAAAGCAATTCAAGCCAAAAGTTTGGGAAGACTTAGCATTCGATGATTTGAGGGATGCCCTTAAGGCCTATACCAAATCTGTGCTAACACAACTCAAGGATCAAGGTACGCTACCAGATGTGGTGCAAATCGGTAATGAAGTTAATCATGGTATCGTTTGGCCAGAAGGACATATTTCCAACCTGGACAATTTAGCGAGTCTATTGAAAGCAGGTGTGGAGGCTGTTCGTGAGGTGGATCCCGATATAACAGTTATGATGCAATTGGCTTTGGGTGGGCAAAATGAAGAGACCGTATTTTGGTTTGATAATATGATCGCGCGGGGGGTGGAATTTGATATGATAGGACTCTCGTATTATCCCATTTGGCACTGCACTATAGATGACTTGAACCGCAATATGCTAGATATCATTGATCGGTACCAAAAGGACGTCAATGTGGTCGAGTATAGTGCGTTTAAAAAGGCCGTTAATGATGTTGTATTCAATCTGCCAAATGATAGAGGGAACGGCACTTGTATTTGGGAGCCTTTGAATACCTGGAGCAAGATTTTTGATGAAAATGGTCAAGCTTTAAAGGAATTGTATTACTATGATGACATCCAACAAGCATTTTTGCAGTAGGATAAGATTCCTTAATGTTTGAAAACGAGCTACCTATTTGGTCTTTGTGGGTAAAGTATAAATGGAATAGTCAAGTTATTTTACATAAGGATTGGCATTTTTAGTCCATTTTAGGATGGTGCTATCCCTTACTGTCATCTTGTTTTCAGGGACAGCTTGATAATAAGGTTCTCCAATGTCAAAGCCTTTAGATTGTAATTCTACCTCACCATTGCTCAGAATGTTGATTATGGTGTAGCCAAAAAAAGTAGCTCCACCGTAAGGACTACCGCCATTCCCCGCAATTATCTGCAAATTCAATCTACTTTATTCAATGGTCTAAGCTTTTCCATGCTGCAAAATTAGTTCTAATAGTAAAGCTCGAAGTTTGAATAACTTATGCCTGTATCGTATATTAATGTTAGCCAAGAGCTAAATGACTGGAGGAAGTAATATAGGCTAGTATTAGAAATATTTTATAAGCGTTAAGCTATCAAGCTAAAAATATGAGATCTTTTAATTTGCACATAATAATCCTTCTTATTGCTCTAGGTACTTCATCTTATGCACAGCGAGGTGAACTTACCTATGATACGCTTTTTAGCGGTTTAGATTTTTATGAGGTAGTACGTCAAATTGAGGATCAACCCGATGCGCTTTATGTGTTTGATATTGACAATACTTTATTGATTTCCAACGATAATAAATTTGGAAGTGACTGGTGGTATGCACAGACTGAAGATCACCCAGGTTTAAAACTGCATGTAAATTCTAGCTGCCTCTTTGATGTTTTGACTCCCATGTTTTACGCAATGTTTAATACCACTGAACTATTTGATTTTCAAGCTCAATTGGTGGAGGCATTAAGCGCGAATAATGGTAAAATTGTAGCCCTTACAGCAAGGGGCTATAGTCCTTCAGTTGCGACTTCCACCGAATTACAACTGACCAAGAACAATTATTCTTTTTTAGATGCTGATTCGATGCAATTGGCTGAGAACATTATGCTACTCAATAGTGTAATCTACACTAGAGGAGGTGATAAAGGAAAAGTGTTGTATAACTTCATTCAAGGTAAAAATTATAAAAGTATTTATTTTTTCGACGACACTATGAAGAATGTAGTTAATGTAAAAAATGCGTTTACGGGTAAAGGAATAGATATCTCCCTGTATTACATGGATATAGCTCCTAAAATACCTTACACAAAAGTGGAGATGCATTTTATGCAAGAAGAACTTTGCAATCTGATTAATACTATTAATACCTTGGGAGCAACCTCTTGTTCGTGCAATCACGACTAAACCAAATAATTTAGCATATTCATTGACTCACTCAAAAGCAACCTGTTTTGAAGCTTAATAGAATCTCGAAACGAATTTTACTTGGACTACTGCTTGTTCCAGTTTTATTGGTAATAAGTCTGAGTGTATATATTCAGCAAAATCAATCTGCAATAATCAATGGAGAGATTGAAAAACTCAACCAAAGCTATCCAGGCTTGATTCGAGTGGGTGAAAGTAATTTGGCTCTATTTGGGGACTTTCCCTATGTTTCTCTAAAGATTGATGAAGTTCAAATTTTTGAAACTAAAGCAGCAGATGCTGCTGTCATCATGGATGTGAAAGATATCTATGTTGGATTCAATCTAACCGACCTCATTAGGGGCGATTATGATATTCAATCCATCATCATAGAAGACGGTATTTTTAATATCGTCATGCACACCGATCAGACGACCAATATTGAAAATGCTCTAGGAATAGGACAAACAGCAACTGGTTCGTCACAGACCTCTTTATCCAATATTCAGCTTAAAAAAATTCAATTTAGGAACTTAGATATCCATTTCCTGGATGAAGCTACCCAAATGGATGTCGACAATTTTATCTATTCTGGGGAAGGTGGCTTTAGCCTAAAAGAGGGCCTTTTATCTGGGCATATAGATACTGAATTAGAATTGAGTTTAATTGAAGCGGGTGATACGAGCTTTATTGATCAAAAGCATTTCGAAATTCATACGGATATAGTATATAACGAAGAGACCGGAGTGCTCGAAATAGCTCCTTCTGGTATATTGATGGAAAATGGAGACTTTGAGTTTTCGGGCTCCATAGATACCAAAGCAGATTTGGATCTAGATCTTGAAATTAAAGGGCAAAAACCCAATTTTGATATGCTTTTAGCTTTTGCTCCCAGGGAAGTAATTGAAGCTTTAGAGCCTTATGAAAACGCTGGTGAAATTTACTTTACAGCAAGTATAAAAGGTCCGGTAGGTAATGAAGATCTACCCTACATACAGGCTGATTTTGGAGCTGGAAAAGCCTTTGTTTCGAATACTTCTACAGAGAAGAAAATAGATAACATGGGATTTAAAGGCCATTTTACTAATGGCGAAAATAGAGACGCTAGTACTATGGAATTCTCTCTACAAGAGATGGAGGCCGACTTGGAGGAGGGTGTCTTTAAGGGCTCTATTCTGATAAAGAATTTTGAGTCTCCTGAGGTGGACATGCAAATAGACTCTAAGTTTGATTTAGACTTTATCGCTGCCTTCCTAGAATTGGAACAAGTACAGCAGGCTTCAGGAAGTGTTACGCTTCAAATGAACTTCCACGATATTATCGATTTTGATCATCCCGAAAAGGCGATTCAGCAACTGAATCAGGCCTACTATGCAGCCTTGAAGGTGGAGGACTTGACTTTGGATGCCGCTGAGTTACCAGCGCGATTGGATACTTTGAATATTGATCTAGTTATGAATGGTAAACAAGCGCAGCTGAATCAATTTGATTTGATTATGGGCCAATCAGACCTGTCTATGAGTGGGTTCCTATCCGATTTGCCGGCAGTCATTCACCACAGCAATAGTCCTGTACAAGCTCATGTTGATATAAGCTCTAATTATCTGGATATTGCTCAATTGACGGGCTATTCCGCCCAAGATTCTTCGCAAACTGGAGTAGATGAGCAAGTAGAAAATCTCCGTTTAGGTTTTTCTTTTCTCGCCTCTGCCAAAGCCTTTACAGAGTCAGAATATTTACCCGAAGGCATGTTTTTTATCGATAGTTTACATGCTGATCTCAAGCATTATCCGCATCGCTTACATGACTTTCATGCAGATGTCATGATCGATGATAAGGACCTGAAAATAAAAGACTTCAATGGATATATTGATGAGAGTGATTTTCATATGGACGGGCTCATACATGATTATGCCTTTTGGATGCAACCGGAATTAAATGGAGATGTGGATTTAGACATCAATCTTACTTCAAGTATTTTGAGATTGGAAGATCTTTTTTCCTACAAAGGGGAGAATTTTGTCCCAGAAGAATATCGGCATGAAATATTTGATGATTTAGCATTGCATTTCCGGTCTAGTATGCATTATAAAGACTCTGCTTTACATGCTATTGATGTAGACTTAGACAAGTTGGATACTAAAATGGAAGTACATCCACAACGCTTTCATGATTTTCGAGGGAATATCCATTATGAAGATGAGCATATCGTTATTCAAGATTTCCATGGAGAAATTGGATCAACCAATTTTAATTTTGATTTAAACTACTATTTAGGGGAAGATCAGTCCATCAAGAAGCGAGATAATTATCTGGAGCTGCGGGCCAATTATATCGATTACGATGCCCTCTTTGATTTTACGCTCAGTCCTCCAGAACCCATGAAGGTGATTACCAATAGTTTGGAAGATGTGGCCGCACATGCAGAAGCCTTTAATATTTATGAACTACCTTTTACAGATATGCGATTCAAAGTAGATGTAGCTCATTTTATTTACCATCGACTAGACCTTCAAAACATCCAATCCGATTTAAGGATTACACCGGATCACTACATTTATATAGATACCCTGCACATGGATGCTGCAGGCGGAAGTATAGATCTAAGTGGATATTTTAATGGAAGCGATCCCAAGCATATCTATATGCAACCTCGTTTGACAATGGATAATGTTGATTTGGATCAATTGTTATTTAAGTTTGAAAACTTTGGTCAGGATCATCTAGTTTCTGAAAATTTGAAAGGTAAACTTACTGCTAGCATTACAGGTAAGATCAGGGTATATCCCGACCTAGTGCCAGATCTGGATCAATCCTTCATAGAAATGGATGTAAAAGTACTGGATGGGGAATTGAAAAAATATGATCCTATGTTAGCACTTTCTGATTATATGGGGGATAAGGATCTACAAAACATTCGATTTGACACCCTGCAAAATAATTTAGATGTCAATAAAGGAGAGATTAGTATTCCAACTATGTCCATTGAATCAACTATAGGTCATATTGAACTTTCTGGAACGCATGATAGTGCGCATAATATCGACTATAATATTCGTATTCCAAGGAAAACGGTCCGACAGGCTGCATGGTCTAAACTATTCGGTGCTAAAGGCAACGATTCATCTAATAAAAGTAAGCCTGATGAAATTGAAGAAGTAGATCCAAATACAAAAATTAAGTACCTCAACCTTCAGGTTCAGGGTACATTAGATGACTACAAGATTTCTCTTGGTAAGAAGAAGTAAATAAGGAATAGATGCCAATAAACTAGGCATTTCAATTCTTAAACAACTAAGAATTAATTGATTGTAAATAGTTATCTTGGAAGTACAAACTAAAAATTAGTT
>CAJXMP010000179.1 GCA_913056515.1 uncultured Lewinella sp. | reverse complement strand
GGTTCACAAATTCCTGAATGAATGGCCTGGAAAACACAAATTGTGAAAACATATACAAAGCAAAAATAGAAGATGAAAGAAGAATCAACTAACAATCCTCAAATGAGTACTGCTTAGAACCCAATGCTCGCTGGAGGCTGTCTGGAGACGGATGACAAGGTACTCAATCAAACCAAATAAATCCGCCTTCCCATAATGTTGAGACACGGGAATCCGGAGACAAGTTTTAAGGTCATCAAAAGTAAAACAAGGAACCAAAATGGACTTCGTAGGCAAATTAAGGAACTTGTCGATAGTTCTTTTGAAATAAATTGGAAAATTAATCAGACAGATAACGGGAGGCAGTTGATGGAAACAAGAAAAGAAATTACTAAGTGCAAGTAACTCTCCGTTTGGGAAGTTGGAATGGCGATCGTAACAAGATAAAGCGAATGACATAAAGGTATCGTCGCTGCACCAACATTTCATAACGAGAAAACTGCGAGAACGTTGATGTACAATTTCGAATGAGACCCCTGGAGAGTCTGCAATCCCAGAAAGCACGAATCCCATCAATGAATGAAATAAACTGATGAAGAAGCACTGAAACAAAAACAATAAATACAAAATATATAACTCTGTAAAAAACAAAACAGCAACACTAACAAATACTCTGGCGGGGTTCCATCGGAAATTACTCGTCATCGAGGGGTGATGAGTGACGGTGGCCAGATTCCCCCACAAAGTCGGCAAAAGTTCAGTTGGGGCGCCCTTGACGATGAAGTCTTTATACAAAGACATTTGGCAGCGAATGACCTCAGATGAATTCGGATCCAGAATCTCACTAGGTATTACGTCCTGGTCGACTAAAGGGCGTTTGGCGTCCAAGATAGGACTCTCTCCTTCCAGCCAGATGGAAGAGCGGAGGTGCTCCAGTGCACCACCAGTGACCTCATGGCAGTCCCTACCGTACACAGGGAGGAATTATTGCAGTCGATACTTCTGATCAAGGGAGAAGTGTTGACGGGATCGGAAGTGCTTCTTTATCTCCCCTCTTCCTTTCGTTCGTAAGGAGAAATTCTTTTTACAAAATCTACAGTAGAATTTGTGTTTGCTATTCTCCCTGTTGCGAGGCCCAGTGGCGAATAAGCGGATGAAAGGATATCTGTGGAACATCTCTGTAGTCAGGGTGCGAGAGTGCTTCTTCCTCTTAGAGTCCCTTCGTTTGAGTTCAGACAAGGACACATCATCCTTGCTCTCATCACCAGTATCGCCCCCGCTAGGCTCAGTCTCATCTCCAGAAGCAGCGGTGTCGGCGCCTGATTCGCCTTCAGAACTGGAGGACTCTTGTCGGGCAGGTCTACGTGGCAGTTCTCGTTGGCACTTGGCAGCTAAAAGAAACGAATTGAGCAACCTAGAAATGAAGTACACATAAACACAAAAGAGAGCATAATGCGACAAACCAGGGTAAGGAGCCGGTTGGTTATAAATAGTGGAGACTTTATTTGCCACACACCGTCCAGTCGCCTCAACCAATGCACACACATCCTCCAGTCCGAGGTTGAAGATTTTCGCCTCCTCGCTCACAAAAAGAGGTCTCTCTAAATATAAAAGGACGATGAAACAAATTACAAAAGGGAGACGAGGAAAAACAAAGTAATATGAACCGGCAAAAGCACGAGACAAGATATCTTTAGGGGCAAGTGTCATGAGCTTCTCACTATTGAGAAGAGGCGGTCCGGCAGCTGAAGTGGAAGCCTCACTAGGTTGGGGAGCAGTGTTAACAGGTGTGGACGAAGCAAAGAAGACACCCCCATAGCGCTGTGATTTTTGTGTATGCCCGTCTTCGGCAACACCAGAAGTGACTACAAAATGACTTCAAAGAACAAAATAGTCTAACCCAAAAAATAAAACAAAAATAGAAAATAACTCGTCTATTATAAAAGACATAAGCATGGGTGCTCTAGATAAACAAAAATTTAATCAATGTCCAACTAAAATATAACATTCCGGCGCAAGCGATACGCAGCTTGCTTGAAGATGAAGTATTCTGGATAAAACAACCCACGTAACTCGGCGCGTCTTTCTTGTTTGATGCTCAAATTGTCATCTAATGAGCGGTTGAGTTCCTAATCGGAAGTGCTCTCAACTGAATCAAAGGCTTCAAATCTATAAAGAGAATTAAAAACGGCAGAGAATCGTCTTGCGAAAGCTTTTGTAGTGTTTGTGTGAGTTATACCAGTTAAATTTATATTATTACTACCCTCAAACTGACCACCAAGATTAGGACACCATGTCATATCGTGATTACCTGTTATATCACAATTACTAAAAGCGTAACGAGTCCAATTGGTATTAGTGTTAGCTGTGTGTGTTATAGTGGTTAAATTATTATTTGCAAATAATAATACTTCACCACCTAATTTTGGAAACATGGATAAATCATGTTCACCTGTTAAATCACAACCGTAAGCATAATACCTAGTAAATGAATTTGAAGATGCTGTATGTGTTACACCAGTAAGATTATTATTTGAATTTATGGCAAAATCACCACCTAATTTATTTAACATAGATAAATCATGATTACCTGTTAAATCACAATTAAAAGCCCAATACCTAGTAAAGTTATTTGATGAAGGGTCAGTTGTTGTGTGAGTTATACTGGTTAAATTTGTATTACTTTGCATCCTAAAATCACCACCTAATTTTGGAAACATGGATAAATCATGATTACCTGTTAAATCACAACTATTAGCAAAATATTGATTAAATGATTGTGTTGATGCTGTGTGTGTTAAACCAGTTAAACCTGAATTATTATTTATTTGGAAATTACCACCAATATTTAACATGGACAAATCATGTTCTCCAGTTATGTTGCATTGAGATAAAGAATAACTGGTTAGATTAGTAGGTGAGTAACTATGTGTAACCGCACTTAATTGTGGACATCCTTGAGCCGAAAAATTTGTTAGTTCATAAAAATTTGTTAAATCTAATTCACCATATACATCATCCTCAAAAAAATTTAATTGACTTAATCTTGATAATCTATTAGTTCTTATTTCACAATTTTTAACTGTACCAGCGTCTGAGTAAACAATGGATATTGTGTTTGCCGCTGTATAACCTGTATTTAACCCTATGTCCCAAGAGACTCTATCAGAACCAGAGGTAAAAGCAACTAAAGGATTAAAAGTTGAACCACTATCGGAGGTGGTTTTAAAATATAAAACCTCACCTACTTTATTCTGTGAATTAAATACTCCCCTACTCATGATAAAAAGTATTAAGTATAATCGTTACCTACGGTCCAATACATTGTTGAACCATTATATGTGAATGATAGAATATCTATTGCATTTGCGTTTACAGTAAGAGTGGGTGCTCCAGAACCACCATTTACAACTTTGTGTGTGCCTGCACCACCATTTATAGTACCAAAGGCTAAGGTGTGACCACCAACACCATCTTGCTCCACTATTATTGTACCGTAATCACCATTTCTTACATTTAGTAAATTTAAAGTCCCATTTCCATTTAATGTAGCTTCATAATTTGTTGATGTACCCGAAACATCCCAATTTATAGTTGTTGTGGTACCAACATCATTATATGGGTCAATAGTGACACCGCCACCAGTACCTCCTGAAGTTGAGGGTTGCCAACTTCCAACACCATTAGCGTCACAAGTTAAGACATAACCATTCTGTTCTGTCCCATCGACAATTCTAACCGAACCTTCTACGTGTAATTTTTCTGTTGGTGATTCATTATTTATACCAACATTACCCTTTGTACTACCACTACCTTGTATATATAAACTAGCTGTTGTACCATTTGCATCATCACCAGCATAAAATCTAATATAATCTTCTGTTCCTGAACCAGGTTGACTTATTATATTTAAACCATTTTCATCTTGAGATGAGTAAAGAAAACCATCACCTTGTTTACCATAGCCTGGAAAACTAGCTTCAGTTGAACCTCTATGACCTACTGCTACTCCACCACCAGGTGGGTGTGACACAGCTAATCTAGTTAATGATGAACTATCACCTGATAATCTAACTAAAGCTCCAGCCGATTCATTCAAATTAGTTTCAAAAAAACCATTAGAATTCCTTATCTGAAAATCACCATTTTGAACATCTAAAGCCACAGAAGGAGAACCCGTACCGATACCAACTCTAGTATTTGTTATATCTGTAATAATAGAATTAGGACTAGTCCCAAACTGAACTTCCCCTGCTTCAATATAAAGTGGGTCTGTTGGGTTAGGACAAGCTTCGATAGTGGAAACATAAAGTGGTGAGGTACAGGCCGAAATAGCCCAAGTAATAGCACTTATTGGTGCCCATTCCAAAGTACCTTGTGGGTCAGCCGCTTTTAAAAAATTACCTGTAGTAGCACCTGGTATATATCTAAAGGTACCACTAATGTTAGTAGTACCTGAAAGTGTGATAGTATCACCAGTTAATTGTTTTATTTGTGTATCATCAAACCGAGGTCTGGTATTAAAAACTCCCATAACTTAATTTAAATAACATTCCAATTATGACCTAATGGTCTGTATTGTAGTGATTTATTTAGATTTTCAGCTTCCATTGCCTTTCTTTCTAACATTTTGTCAGGTCTTAATCTTTCTAATCTAAGGGATAACCTTTCCCAAAGTTTTTCTTTATCTTCTTTGGCTTCACTTAATAAAGAATCAAAATCCATTGTTACATCTGCATCAGTAACACCTAAAGAACCACCAAACTTACCTCTAACTCTACCAAGGGTTTCTTTACACATAGCTGTAAAATAATCTCTTACCCATTGTTTTGATGGTGTGTTTAGTTCATCATAATCAACTACATCAACAGGTACATCAGAAGGTAATTTAATAATATCCTTATTATCATTTAAACATCTTCTTCTTTCATCTTCATCAGCAACATCATAGTAATGATACCAAACCCTACTACCAGTAACATCAATAGTATTCCCAATACCACCACCTAGAACACCACCAAAGATAATTCTAGAACCTGGAGGTGGTATAAGATGTAAAATTTTTGTACCATTAGCTCCAGCGGTTATTTTATAAATTAAATCAGATGAAATAATTCTTTGTTTTAAATCATAATCAGCATTCCTACTTAAAATATCGTAAGAAGAACCTAAGAAAAATCCACCATATCCAAAAGCTCCTCCTCCACCGAAAGGAATTTGACCAAATCCACCACCAAAACCTAAATCACCAAAACCATAGGTTGAAAATAATGCGTGGTCAATTGTAGGTGGTGTAATCCATAAAACTTCATTTATTTCTCTTCCAGCTGGTATCTCATAAGCTTGTTTTCCTCTTTCAATGGTAACATAATCATGTTTAAGTTCCCAAGGACCTCTAGCTTGTAAACCAACAATTTTTGAATAAGCGTAAGTAAAAGAATCTTCATAATTCATTTCTCTTACGGTTAAAGCTTTAGTTAAATCCGTTATTGTTAAATCTTTACCATATAAAGAAGTCCACTGTGATTCTATTAACCATTCGTTTATATAAGCCGAATAATCTTCAACAGAGATTTCAAGTAAAGTAGATAACATTTCATCTTCTAACTCTATTTTTCTAATAGGAGCACCTAGTCGATGTTTAATTTGTCTAAATAATTTTTCTCTTTCTACTTCTGATATACTTAAGGCCATTGTCTTTTTATCTATAAATATCAAGAAGATTATTAATATTTGATAAAATGAACTTATTTACAATCAAATAAAAAATATTTATTATTGAAACTAGTATTAACGAGTGGTTAAGATTTAGCCCGTCCCAAAAATCATTTATATGGATAAAAAAGAAATTAAACAGGCAACACCTGAAGATATTAAAAAATTCCTTGAAGGACATGACGATGAAAAAT
>CAJXMP010000178.1 GCA_913056515.1 uncultured Lewinella sp. | reverse complement strand
TCTTCTCCATTGAGCTTACACCTTACGGTCAAGTCGATTGCTTTGTTCAATGAATGAAAAACGGAACAATAATCATCAACCACCATACGCACAACCTTTACCATTTTTTTTTCGGCAATAGCTCCTGTGCAATGAACTTGGACCTGTATAGCCGTAAATGCCTTGGGTGGATCAGCCTCACGCGCTCCAGTAACCTCTACGTATAAATCGTCCACTGGTTGTCTCATTTTTTGTAGAAAAAAAAGCATATCAATAGAAAGACAGCCCCCTAAACCTGCTAATACTAATTCCATGGGACGGAGTCCCTTTGTATCCGCTTGAAATTGCGGACTCACACCTATAGAGATCTCCTCCGACTTGGTCCCTGCTTTTAATTGGAATCCATCACCAACTTGTTCGACTCTAACTTTCATCGTTAATACCTATTACCTTAAAAAAATCTATGCTGTAAATTGGGATGGTTGCCGTTGTAACATAAGGGTTTAACCTTATAACAAATAGCAATTATAAGTTATGGTAAAAATTCAAAAACCTAGCCTTAGAATATTTTTTAGGATAAAAAGAAAGGATTTTCTGCACCCTTTAAGCCATCAATCATCTGCTTCACAGTCTTTCTTTAGGGATAGTAGAACCCATTAAAACCGTTCATATTAAAAAATTTGCAAACCCGAATACAAAAAATAAACTTCTCAAATTTCCAATATCAATATGACTTAAATTGAGGTATCATTTATAATTAATGATAACCATTAATAACCCAAAATCTCAAAATGAAGAACTTTACTTCCACTTTGTTCTGCATGACAGCTGCAGCATTAATTTTCATTTCAACGAATCTTACCGGTCAAATTAAGTCCGAAAAAATCAACCTTACCACTTCAAATGGTCCTGAACCTACAATGAGCACCTCATGGGCAACTATGAAAATAGCACCTATGTTGGATGGTTCAAATGTGGTAAGATGGTCTTACATTGATGTTCAAGACGTAGAAATGTTTACGGTTCAAATGAGTAAAAACAATCAGGTTTATTCTGATGTAAAAAGCATCGAACCTATTAAAAAATCAGAGCAAATCATTACCAATTATGAGGTGCTTTTAAATGAATTTAAAGGTGAACAAGCCTTTATTAGAATTCAAGCGCTTTTGACTGATGGTACTACTACTAATTCAATCGTGCGTAAAGCATACTTCTTTGGACATGATAACCAAGAGGTAGAAACTTGGCCCAATCCAGTAGGATTTGAATTAAATGTAGCAAATATTGATCCGTCTGCTCAACAGATTATCATTTATAACACATCAGGATATAGAGAAATGACACAGTCTATTCGAAATATTTCTGAAACTACCTTGTATTTGCCAAAATTACGCCCTGGATATTACCACTTGATGGTTCTAGATTCAGCCGGAGAAGTTGTTCAAAAACGAATGATTTTGAAACAATAAAAAAAGGGAAGCAAATTGCTTCCCTTTTTTTTTGTGATCCCGCTGGGGCTCGAACCCAGGACCCCTTGATTAAAAGTCAAGTGCTCTACCAACTGAGCTACGAGATCGCCTCATTTTTGCTGTGAATTTCATTCTTGTGATCCCGCTGGGGCTCGAACCCAGGACCCCTTGATTAAAAGTCAAGTGCTCTACCAACTGAGCTACGAGATCATCAAACAAAAATGAATTGCTTTTCGTTAAAGCGATGCAAATATACAAGTAAATTCCTCAATTACAAATAAAAAAAATCAGAAAATACATAGGCTGAAACAAGTAAGAAAACAAAGGAGTTTCATTAAAATTAAATATTTCAAGAAGCACTTATTTAATATTTTATAAGTCACACTTTACAGATAATTTTATCATGCAAAAAGACCTATTAACCATTAGTAATTTGCACCTACCTAAATAACTTAAGGGCTTGTTTTTCAGCACCTTGAACAACAGCCAAAATATATATTCCTCTAGGAGCATTTGACATGGGTAAAAATACTTGTTCATTGGCTTCTGTGCTTCCAGAAACAATAGACTGCCCTCCAAGATTATACAAAACATATTGAATATCATCCATAGCGTTAGCAGACTCGAACTGTACCAGCCATCCCGACAGATCAGCTGCCTTAACTTGAGTCTTTAAATCTGCTCCCTGAATATCCTGACCAACACATGTACTTATTAATTCAGGTCGATATTGCAGTATAACTAGGCGCATCAATGCAATCTGTCCTTTAGTAAAATAGGCTAAACAAGCATCGTTACTGTAAGTCATAAAATTTCCGGTCATATCCATTGAACCACAAGTATAGGCCTCATTCAAACAAGTATTCAAATAAGTAGAAGCAGTGGATGGAGTATCAGCAATACCATCATCCATAGAACAATCTGTCAAACTACTCCCCCAAGTATGCTCTAATCCAAAAAAATGACCCAGCTCATGTACCAAAGTTTTTCCCAAATTATAGGGTGCTTTTCCAATTAAATCGGCTGCTCCTCCAAAATAATTTACATCCATTATTATCCCTTGGTTCTCCTCAGGCACTGCACCAGGAAATGTTGCTCGACCAATAAATAAACCTCCTGTATCTCCAATCCAAATATTGACATATCGACTAGGATCCCAGGCATCTGACCCACCAGTAAAACTAGACTTAATATTATCAGTAGCCGCTATGTGGATTACTTCGGTCTCTTTTCTAATAATCCCCGTGGTGGGCTGTCCATCAGGATCTTGAGTGGCTAAACAAAAAGAGAAGTTTGGTATATCGATGGAAGAAGCAAAAGCAGCTGGTATAGTTGATTGGCTCAACTGTTCTCCCATAAATGCTGCATTCAAGACTTCTATTTGATTTAAAATCTGCTGGTCTGAAATGGGATCTTGATTCGGCATTTGAACTACATGTATCACTAATTCAAATCCAAGGACTCCTCGATTCCAAGCACTTGTTGTTGAAAATATGCTGGAAGAGCTAATATCATCCTGGTATTTTATTGTGCCGCACCTTTGTAGATGTTGACCAAATAATGGAGCTGTTAGAAAAATAGCCATCCAGATATGTACAAGTGACCTAAGCATATAGACTAAACGCTAAGCCATCATATAATTGTTCAGAATGGCAAAAATAAGTGGACCAAAGATTAAGCTACCATCTAATAAGCCAGAATAGATGTAATCGCTGTCTGTCGTTTTTAATGATCGTATAACTAAGATTAAAATACCATACAAAGCCAACCTTATACTTAAGTAAATACCTCCTGATGCTATATGGCTAGCCAATAAACAGGCAAAAAAGCCTGCCGTCATTAATGCCATATAAATTAATAATTTACTTTTTTGGACGCCCAATTCATTAACCATAGTTTTAACTCCAACATGGCTGTCTAATGCTTGGTCTCTAATATCAAAAGGTAAGGTTATTCCAAAAACAAAAAAGATATGCTCTAGTAGCAAAAGAATATGTATTTGACCCAAACTTTGGGTAGCATTCAACACAGGTAAACCCGTACAAATGCCTGCCCAAACTATAGCTACCAAAAAAACTTTTATAAAATGAAAATCTCGCAAGCGCTTTCCATTTAATACCGGTAACACATAAGCCAAGGCTAATAAACTAAGTACAAAAGTTAGGCACTTTGCTTGGAATTGAAGTTGAAAAAAGAAGTATAAACTTCCTAAAGCACCTAAAACTGCATATACCTGAATATGCTTCTTAAAGGTTCGAATCACTTGATAACGCTTCGTCAGCTCCAAGTTTTTTGTTTTCTCCAAGCCTACTACTCGGTGAAGGGAATAGGTAAAAAGGGTGGAAAAAAAAAGGAAGCCGATGCTAGCATCAACTTCCCAGGTATTATTTACAAAGTATCTTGAAATCATACCCATAGCAGCTGCTCCGAATGCAATCCAAAAATTACCATACAATAGTAAATTCCAAAATGCAAGCAATCCTTTGTATAGGCGATTGGCAAGATTCACTTTTCCTTATTTATTTTCAGGATTGTAAAAAGATCTGAAATCCTCTCCATCCTCAATATTCAGTAGTGTTTGATAAATCAAATTAATCACATGATTTACATCTGATATAGCAGCCATTTCTACTGTGGTATGCATATACCTAAGTGGTAATGATATCAAAACAGAAGGTACTCCTGAATTAGAATAAGCAAATGCATCAGTATCTGTTCCGGTAGACCTAGAAGCCGCCTCTCGCTGGAATGGAATATCATGAGCCTTAGCTGTTGCAATCACCTTTTTCAATAAGTTGTTTTGTACAGCTGGTGCATAAGTTACAGAAGGTCCTTCTCCCCCTTTCACATCACCAATCTTTTTCTTATCAATCAAAGGTGTATGGGTGCAATGCGTTACATCCGTAACAATAGCCACATTTGGTTTGATACGCTCTGCAATCATCTCAGCTCCTCTCAAACCAATTTCTTCTTGTACAGAATTAACCACGTATAATGAGAAAGGCAAATTCGCTTTATTCTCATGAACTAATCTAGCTACTTCTGCCACACAGAAACCGCCCATTCTATTGTCCAATGCTCTGCCTACATAGTATTTATCATTCAATTTCATGTAGGTGTCTTCATAGGTAATCACACAACCCACATGAATGCCCATAGCTTCCACTTCCGCCTTGTTCGATGCCCCTACATCAATAAAAATATTCTCTACTTTAGGCGCCAACTTAGCATCCTCTCCTTTTCTAACATGTATAGCTGGCCATCCAAAAATGCCTTTTACAAAACCATTTTCTGTATGGATATTAACACGCTTTGATGGTGCAATGATGTGATCAGATCCTCCATTACGGATCACATTAATGAATCCATCTGAAGAAATATGATGTACAAACCATGAAATCTCATCTGCATGTCCTTCGATGACTACTTTGTAAGGTTTACCAGGATTAATTATTCCATAAGCAGTTCCATAATCATCCACGTCCCATTCATCAATATATGGTTTCAGGTAATCTATCCACAGTCGCTGTCCGTTCCATTCGAACCCAGTAGGTGAGGCATTATTTAGGTATTTTTCTAAAAAAGCCTCCGATTTTGAATTTATAATCGACATCAATTAAAAATTAATAAACTAAAGTGTATTCTAAATTAAGTGAATTGTTCTCTCCACTCTTTAAGACCGTTCACATCGGCCTCTGTAACATAATCTAATTCTACTGCAATTTGAATCAAATCTTCGTAATTAGATAATGTCTTATATGTGCAATCAGCATCCGCAAAAGTTTGCGCTGCTCTTTTAAATCCATACGAGAAAATAGCAATAACGCCTACTACCTCTACTCCAGCCGCTCTTAACGCATCCACAGCTTTTATACTGCTCCCACCAGTTGAAATCAAATCCTCTACTACTAGTACCTTCTGGCCTGGTATAACTTGTCCTTCAATCAGATTTTGACGCCCATGTTCTTTGGCTTTAGATCGAACATAGGAAAAGGGTTTCTTCAACTCATCCGCTAATAACATCCCATGAGCTATACCTGCAGTGGCTACACCAGAAACAGCGTCGAAATAACCGAACTCCTTAGATAAGAAAGCCAATTCTTTCTTAATCAACTTGCGCACATCAGGAAAAGATAGAACCATTCTATTATCACAATAAATAGGAGACTTAATACCCGATGCCCATGTAAATGGTGTTTGGGGATTTAGTTTTATTGCTTTAATTTGTAGCAGGTGTCGTGCTATTTTTTTTGAAACGTCCATCTTAACTTGATTAAAATAATTTAGCAAATGTACAAAATATACATTAATGAACAGCTGCTTATTTTATCGAAAAAGCCTGTTGCCAAATCTTCGACGGAGAATCTGGTAAAGGCGTATACAGGTATGTCAGGAAATCTACTCAATATTATTCACAAATTAGAACAATCGTTTTTAAATTATTCATATATAAATATTTATTCCGATAATCTTAATTTGCTTTGGGCGGACTTTTGTGCATTATGCAA
>CAJXMP010000177.1 GCA_913056515.1 uncultured Lewinella sp. | reverse complement strand
TTTGACTCAGCCATTAGGTATCATGGGCCTTCCAAATCAAAAACCTCTCATTTCCATTTGTTACTGAATAAGTTGGAAGAGTATTTGAAACAAGATGAGCTCAATAAAGAAACATCAACCGTACAAGTTCTGCACGAAATTGCAGAGTCCATACCTCGAAGATCATTGGTCATTATCTTTTCTGATATGCTAGAAAATCCTGAACAATTGGGGCCTATGCTATCTGCTTTACAGCATTTGAAACACAATAAACATGAAGTTATCCTATTCCATGTGGTCGATGCTGCCAAAGAATTAGATTTTGAATTTGAAAATCGACCCTACCAATTTGTAGATATGGAAACTGGTGAGCAAATCAAACTGAGATCCAATCAAGTCAAGTCATTCTATCAAGACAAGATGAAGGCCTTTCAAGAAGAGGTGTACTTGAAGTGTTTGCAATATAAGATTGACTATGTCAAAGCAGATATCAACGCTGGATATAAAAACATTCTACAGTCTTATCTGGTTAAGCGTTCCAAAATGCGAGTTTAAGTATGAAGAAGGTTAGAATTGATAAGTGGTTATGGAGTGTTCGAATTTTTAAATCGAGAACACTAGCGACCAATGCCTGTAAGTCCGGCCGCGTAAAAGTAGAGCAAGCCCCTATCAAAGCGTCTGGTAGTGTGGAGGTTGGACAAACGGTTCAGGTTCGAAAAAATGGTTTTGACTTAGAGTTTAAAGTGCTCAAACTAATCGAAAAGAGAGTTGGGGCCACCTTAGCTGTTGAATGTTATGAAGATTTGACTCCTCCGGAAGAATTAAACAAGTTCAGAAATTGGTTTGTGGGTAAAGGTCAATCTGAAGTCAGAGCGAAAGGAACCGGTCGTCCCACCAAAAAGGATCGCCGAGAATTATCGGATTACAAGAACTTCATGTACGAAGACATGGAGGACGAGGATTAATTACCTACCTCTATAAAATAAAGAAGCCCTTTCGGGAAAATTCCCGAAGGGCTACCAATTCACCTTAAAGCTATCTACAAACCTATTGATCATTAAAGGTGATGTAATCGGATTTTGCAATCTAATTTCTCATAGTAGTTATGTGTAGGGTCTGGGTTAGAAACCCTTGTGTGTTTACTTTTAAACACGCTTCATTTGGTTTATTGGTGGCACAAGGCCGAGGTTATTTTCATTATCAACGACATGCGATGTGAAACACACGCAGAGGGTTGATCATGAAAACAAGTTCCAGATAATGATTGTAGATAATAAAGGAGAAACAGAATAATTCCTGTGGGGAGGATAATGAATTTGGCGACTGAACGATAGTAAATCGTTGTCTTATAATTCAAATGTGCATCTTTTCTATATTAAATGCCACATTTAGGGTATTTATTATAAGATATTTTTTGAATTTGTTTGCTCAATGACACAATTTTAAGCACCCTTTTAAGACAAAAAACGGGGCAAAAGCCCCGTAAACATTAGTTATTTCTTAAAATTGTCTGCAACAACTATTTCTTTCGACCCAGGTACATATTTGTAAAAACCTTCTCCTGTTTTTACACCTTTTTTCCCCGCAGTGACCATATTGACAAGCAACGGACATGGTGCATACTTAGGATTTCCGAAGCCTTCATACAAAACATTAAGTATTGACAAGCATACATCTAGACCAATAAAATCTGCCAACTGAAGTGGCCCCATAGGGTGAGCCATACCTAGTTTCATCACCGTATCAATCTCTTCCACTCCTGCAACACCTTCGAATAAAGTAATAATAGCCTCATTGATCATAGGCATTAATATTCTATTAGCAACAAAGCCAGGATAGTCATTTACCTCAACTGGTACTTTGGATAACTTACGAGAAATGTCCATTACCGTATTACAAACCTCATCAGAAGTCGCATATCCACGAATGACCTCTACCAATTTCATTACTGGCACTGGATTCATAAAGTGCATACCGATTACCTGCTCAGGTCTATTCGTAACAGCAGCAATTTGAGTTATAGAAATAGATGATGTGTTGGTAGCTAATATGGCATTGGCATCAGCAAGCTCATCCATTTGTTTAAAGATCTTTAGCTTCAATTCAGTCTGCTCAGTAGCTGCCTCCACTACAAGAAACGACCCACTTACCCCTTTATCCATAGCCGTGTAAGTAGTAATATTATTCAGCGTAGCACTTTTTTGTTCTGCAGTAATACGCTCTTTCTTGAGCATTCGGTCTAAATTTTTCTCAATAGTGGCCATTGCCTTTGCTAAAGCCTCTTCTGAAATATCTACCAAGGAAACCTTATAATCATTCATGGCAAATACATGAGCAATACCATTTCCCATTGTTCCTGCTCCTATTACAGTGACTTGTTGCATCATTTAATTTGATTTATGTTGATGATTCGCTTTTAATCCGCCCAAAGATGCGAAAAATTATCCCAAATTTGATCCTCTGGAGTATCTGCAAAGATTTCTACGCGCTCCTTTTTAACTGGGTGAATAAAAGCCATAGATCTACAGTGTAAATAAATGCCTTCTCTCCTATTTCGTTTAGGATAGCCGTATTTCACATCGTCTTTGATAGGCATACCCACTTTGGACAATTGAACGCGTATCTGATGGGGCCTTCCTGTTTTTGGATGTACTTTGAGCACCGTATGATTCCCCAGGTTACTCAATACTTCGTAGGTCAACTCCGAACGCTTGGCATTTTTTGCCCGATTACTTTTGAAATCGTATGCTTTAGACACATTACGAGATTTATCCTTATCGATATAATGAACTAAAGTATCTGTCCATTCTACCGGTAACTCTTCTACTACTGCGAAGTAGGTCTTCTCAACTTCCTGATCCCGGAACATTTTATTCATACGCTCTAGTGCTTTGCTAGTCCTGGCATAGATTACCAAACCACTCACCACCCGATCAATTCGATGCGGAATGCCTAAATAAACCGCACCAGGTTTTTTATATCGATCCTTGATATACTGCTTCACGTAATCTGCCATGGTTACATCACCCGTCTGATCCCCTTGAACAAGCATACCCCATGGCTTGTTTACCGCTATAAGATGGTTATCTTCGTACAATACTTTGATCATTCTACTTTTTTTACTTTTCAACTGCAAAGATATGAAATTGAGCTTAGGGTTTTCCCCTTGTCCGAATGACACCTTCATTTTTGATGCATTAGTGCACCAAAAAATTGATACGGAGGGGCTGACATTTGATGTTCAACTAGCAGATGTCAAGGAATTAAATACTTGGGCGCAAGCTGGAAAATTAGATATTAGTAAACTCTCTTTTCATGCTTATGCGCATGTTTTTGATCAATATATATTGTTAGATGCAGGATCTGCCTTAGGTTTTGGTTGTGGTCCATTATTAATTGCCCAATCGCCTTTGGATGAATCCGCAGTCAATGAAGGGCCTGTGGCCATCCCAGGTGAACTTACCACAGCTCATTTCTTACTTAACCTAGCATACCCCCAAATAAAAAATAAAAGGGTTCACATTTTTTCTGATATCGAAGCAAAAGTCTTGGATGGAAGTGTTCAAGCAGGATTAATTATTCATGAGAATAGATTCACTTATGCCGATAAAGGTTTGGTCAAACTGATTGATTTAGGTCAGTTCTGGGAAGATAAATTCAACTTACCCATACCACTTGGTGGTATTTTCTGCAAGCGTTCTTTCTCTCCAGCATTAGCTCAGAAAATCAACCGAGTCATTCGTCGCTCAGTAGAATACGCTTTTAGTAATCCTGAATCCCCTAAAGCGTATATTCAGGCACATGCTCAAGAAATGGATCCAGCAGTCCAACAAAAGCATATTGATCTTTATGTTAATGACTTTTCAGTGGACCTTGGGGAACAAGGTAGACAGGCCATTCAGCATTTATTTGACTTTGGCCGAAATCAAGGGATAATACCTCCAAGTGAAAAACCAATATTTCTTAAATATTCCGAATGATTTATTAATTTTGGTTGATTTTTGAAACGCTTTATCCCCGACGGGTATTTTTTAATCACAATTCAATTTCGGAAACATGGTAATTGGTGTTCCAAAGGAAATAAAAAATAACGAGAATAGAGTTGCATTAACTCCTGCAGGAGCTTTTGAACTAACTAAAAGAAACCACACTGTTTATGTACAATCAACTGCTGGAGAAGGTAGCGGATTTGCGGATGCTGAATATGTAGAGGCTGGTGCTAAAATCCTCCCAACGATTGAGGATGTTTATGGTATTGCTGAAATGATCATTAAGGTTAAAGAGCCGATTGCTTCAGAATACAACTTAATCAAAGAGGACCAATTGGTTTTCACCTATTTCCACTTTGCTTCTTATGAACCCCTAACGGAGGCGATGATCAAAAGCAAAGCCATCTGTCTAGCATACGAAACAGTAGAAAATCCAGATAGAAGTCTTCCACTATTAGTGCCTATGTCTGAAGTGGCTGGTCGTATGGCTGTTCAGCAAGGTGCGAAATACTTAGAGAAACCGGTTAAAGGACGTGGAGTCCTATTAGGTGGAGTTCCAGGAGTAGCACCTGGTAGAGTATTAATACTAGGAGGAGGTATCGTAGGTACACAGTCTGCAAAAATGGCAGCTGGTCTAGGTGCTGAAGTGACTATTATGGATATCAGCTTAAATAGACTGCGTCAATTAGCAGATATCATGCCAGCAAACGTAAAAACGATCTATTCTAACGAATATAATATCCGTAAAGCAATTAAAGACCACGATTTAATTGTTGGTGCAGTATTGATTCCAGGTGCAAAAGCGCCTAACCTAATCACCAAGGAAATGTTGAAGGAAATGCGTCCAGGTACCGTGGTTGTAGATGTAGCGGTAGATCAAGGTGGATGTATTGAAACATGTAAACCAACTACACACGAAGATCCTACGTATATTGTAGATGATGTAGTACACTACTGCGTAGCAAATATGCCAGGAGCTGTGCCTTACACGTCTACTATTGCCTTGACAAATGCTACCTTACCTTATGCTATTAAACTAGCAGAGCAAGGTTGGAAAAAAGCATGTTCAGCAGATGAAACCCTTAAGAAGGGACTAAATGTTATTAAAGGTGATGTAGTTTACAAAGGTGTTGCTGATGCCTTTGGATTAGAACTTAAAGACGTAGAAGATTACCTAAACTAATAAAACCTAAGCCATGAATAAGGAGACAACATCTCTAAGCTCCAAGGATTTAATCGCATTGGAGGACAAATACGGAGCGCATAACTATCATCCACTACCTGTTGTACTTGCTAGAGGTGAGGGAGTTTATGTTTGGGATGCAGAAGGGAAAAAGTATTACGATTTCCTATCGGCATACTCCGCTATCAATCAGGGACATTGTCATCCGCGCATTGTGAATACCATGAAAGAACAAGCAGAAACCTTGTGCTTGACTTCAAGGGCCTTTTACAATGATAAATTAGGTGTATACGAAAAGTATGTAACAGAATATTTTGGCTTCGACAAGGTATTACCAATGAATTCTGGTGCAGAAGGTGTAGAGACTGCCATCAAAATCTGTCGTAAATGGGGATATGAGAAAAAAGGAATTCCACACAACGAAGCTATTGTAGTAGTTTGTGGGCAAAACTTTCACGGACGTACCGTAAGTATCATTTCTTTCTCTTCAGATCCAGATGCAAAAGGAAACTTTGGTCCTTATACCCCTGGATTCGAATCTATTCCATACAATGATATAGCCAGTTTAAAAACGCTTATCGAGGAAAAGGCAGATCGAATTGCTGGGTTCATGGTGGAACCTATCCAAGGAGAAGCTGGGGTTTTTGTTCCAGATGACAACTTCATCCCTGAAGCAGCAGCACTTTGTAGAGCTAATAATATCTTATTCATTGCTGATGAAATTCAAACTGGTATAGCGCGTACAGGAAGCCTACTAGCTATCTGTGGTAATTGTACTTGTTCAGGTCATTGTGAGCAGCAAGAAAGCTATACTCGCCCAG
>CAJXMP010000176.1 GCA_913056515.1 uncultured Lewinella sp. | reverse complement strand
CTGAGTTCTCAGCAGTTTAATCCCTCATATTTAAGTCATTGATGCCCTTTCGATCGAAAATTTCATTCGTTATTGCTCCGTAGTTTTTCTCATTGAATATCAAAAGAGTCTTAATGATTATAGGGAGTTATAAAAAATGAATAATTAACATAGAAAATACCTATAATCCAATAAAAAATTTCCTAATTGAAAATTTGATCAGCATGACTTTGAAAAACGGTTGTGTAAAAAGACGCCACAATGTCTAGCATGGTAAATAATGCCATTAGTGACTTTTGTTTATGAACACAGCGCATTCAATGGGAACAAGTGACTTGAGGATATCTTTAATTATACGATAGTACAGAACTTTTTAAAAATTTTTTGTTTAACCTGATGAATTCTATGAATTCTACCAGTTGAGTTGATATAAGAGCAATCAGAAAGTGAAAAGGCGAACGTTAATTTGACTGTCTTGGCGGTTATGTGTCGATATGCTCCACTTTTTGAAATATACATCTTGTCTCCAATAAACATGCTATGTGACGTTTGCCAAGTTTTTATCGTTAAACGATGAGTGATTAACGCGTTTTATAGACAATATGGAAAATCAATGAGAATACTTAAGTCAATAGATACATGTTCATGCCTGCCATTGCCTGCTAATTTCGTTGATCTTGGGACAGAGAAGCTTATGTAATGACCGCTGAAAAAATTACTATAAAGTAAAAAATCTCACACTGCTAGGGGTTAAAGGTGGTTCTATTTCCCCTTATATTTTTAAAGAGTATTCTTTTCATTTTCTTTGACTTTTAAGTATTGTAATGCATACTTTCTTGTTTTATCAAAACAATACAAAATCTGTCAAAAAGTATTGTAATGCGTACTTTCTTCTTGTTTTCTTTAATAAACAAAATAAAAAATTTAGATCTACATCTTGATGATCATTCTTTAGAGGAGCAAGAATTACTCTTTGCACAACTCTCATTTATAGCCCATGCATATGTTTGGGGCGACTTAAAACCTGTCCAAAATTTACCACACAACATCAGTACTCCTTGGGTTAAACTTTCAGAAAAATTTAAGCGCCCTCCTATCCTGAGCTATGCCTCCTACTGTTTACATAACTGGTACAAAATAAATGAAGCTGAAGATATTTCATTAAATAATGTAGCCCTAATCAATAATTTTTTAGGTGGTATCGATGAAGACTGGTTTGTAACGATCCATGTATGCATAGAAGATGCTGCGAGTCCAGCAATATCAAGTATAGCTAAAATTGTAGATGATGAGCTATGGAATGATGAGTCGTTATTAGCAGAAGAGTTGCAAACCATAAAAAAATCTATGGTAAAGGTAAATGAAATTTTTAGATTGATGCCAGATAAATGCGACCCTTACATCTACTATCACAGGGTAAGACCATATATTTTTGGATGGAAAAACAATCCAGATTTACCCGATGGTCTAATTTATGATGGTTTTTTTCAAGATAAACCACAATTATTCAGAGGTGAAACAGGTGCACAGAGCTCCATTATTCCATCTCTTGATGCATTGTTTAATGTTCATCATGAGAAAGACGAATTACGAGATTATCTTGATGAAATGAAACTATACATGCCAGATAATCATAGAAATTTCATTCGAATAGTAGAAGAAGAATCTAAAGTTAAGGATGCTGCACTTTCTAGTAGCAAAATTAATGCTTTAGTTAATGATTGTCTTGATGAGATGACAAGCTTTCGATCTCAGCATTTGCAATATGCTGCAGATTACATTCATCAACAAAATGTTAAAAGCACACTATTTGGTACAGGAGGTTCTACAGTTAGAGGCACAGGTGGAACACCCTTTATGAAATATCTTAAAAAACATAGAGACGAAACCAACACATCAAAAAGATAATTAACTGTTGAAATATTTTTATCTGCCTTCAATTAGAATCTATTATGTTTAAAAAACTTTTTACTGCTTTCACACTCGTTTTACTAACTGCTTGTGGCGGTGGCGGTGGCGGCTCTGAAGCTCCTGCTCCAGCTCCAACTCCAGCACCAACACCAGCACCAACGCCAGCACCAACTCCTGAGCCTACTCCTGAGCCAACGCCGGAACCAACACCAGAACCAACACCAGAACCAGTAACCAATGTTACTTACTCTGATGATTTTGAAGCTTATTCATCTGATGATGCTAACTTAGCACCATGGGATGCTTATGTTAATCAGTTTAATGCTGATGGTTCATACATTGGTGGATATGCTGCAGCTCCAGCTCCAATAGCAGGCGATATTAGTGCACTAGTTGAAGAGGAAGTTAACAAATACGTCAATATTTATAGCAACTATCAAGACGGCACTCACAATGGAGGTATTGTTGAAGCAAATTTCTTTAGAGAGCTCGGAGCAGACGAAGGTTTAATTACAGCTTCTATGGTAGGGACTTATAGAATGACTTTTGATGCCAAACATCCTGAAAGTGGAGCTTGTGGTTCGACTTCAGATGATGGTAACTCTGGAGGCACATGCAGCGCGTTTATAAAAGTTTTAAATTCAAGTGATTTTAGTGAATTACTTTTTGTAGAGACTGATACAACAGAACTAACCACAGAGTGGCAAACTTTGACTTTAGATTTTGAAATTACAGAAGCAATGGTTGGTCATATTTATCAATCCGGATTTATGAATACAGCAGGCAATTACGCTCCAACTGGCGTACATTACGATAATGTCAAAGTTGAAACTTATTCAGAAACTGTAGAGGTCACCGTAACCAATCAAGGCAACACATACTATATGAATGGTGAAATGCATGGCAGCATTACAGTGCGTCGTGGTCAAACCGTTGTATTTGACACCTCAGCATTTGGCAATAGTCATCCATTCCGACTTAGCAAAACTAAAGATGGAACATTTGGTGGCGGAACTGCTTACACTGAAGGAGTTAGTGGTGACCAAAATACTCTGACATGGGTTGTTCCGACAGATTTAGACGTTGATACAATGTACTATTTTTGTACTTTACATGCTGGAATGGCTGGTGATGGAGTAATCAATATAATTGATTAATTAACGGTTATAAGTATCTCTTCAGAATAAATGGGGTTGCTATGTGGAATATGTACATAGTTTCCAAGCAGCAACCTCAATTTGTATTCACCTTTAGGTAAATCCAATACAGTTTCTGTTTGTCCCTTGCCAAAATGAATATGATTGTTATCAGCAGGGATTGGTTTAGTTAAATCGATGGGAAAATCAACGTTGATTAACAAATGATGATGTCCTGTATTATCTATATCATACCCTGCGGGAGCAATGCCAAAATCCTTTAATCCAAAAACAACTTTTACTGGCCCAGAAATATTTGCTTTATTTTGCGGCTCAATAAAATATAGTTCGGGTTCAGATAGTAGGATCTGAGATACGAGATAAATTAAAGCAAGCCTTTTAATATTCCTTCTCCAATAAGAAATTTATTTATACCCTCATTTTGGTAAATTTCCAAATCCTTAGAATTAGAAAACCCTGATTCAGCGATTATAGAGAAATTTTGAAGGTCATTACTGTATTTTTTATATAGCCTAAGAGCATGCATATTATCTGTCTGCAGGGTTTTAAGATTTCGGTTATTAATACCTATATGGTCTAGTTCCTGGTTTAGTACCTTATCCAATTCACAATCTTCATGAAATTCAAGTAAAACGTCTAGATCAAGCGACTTAGCAAGCTTTATAAAAGCTAAAATTTGAGCTTCCGATAAGTATTCAGCAATAAGCAGAATACAATCAGCACCTATGTATTTTGATTCGTATATTTGCCACTCATCAAAAATAAAGTCTTTTCTTAGCACTTTTAAGTTGGTATTTAAGGCAATCTTTGTGAGGTCTGAGTTTACACCATAAAAGTATCCAGATTCTGTTAAGACAGAAATATTTTTATAGCCTTTTTCTTCGTAGGATTGTGCTATTGAAAGAGGCTCATATTGCTCCTTAATGATGCCTGCTGATGGAGAGCCTTTTTTAGTTTCAGCAATAATTTTAAAATTGCTTCTACTGCCATCTAAGGTGCTAAAAAAATTTCCAGAGTTACGCGTCTGGTCAAAATTTTCAATAAAAAAATCTATGGATTGGGTTTTCTTAGCTTCAGCTACTTGGGCTCTTTTTAACTGAAATATGGTTTCAAGCTGATTCATTCTTGAGTTGCTTTGGCGTACACATTCAAGTTAAGAAGGACTTTTCCGGATATTAATTGTTTTTTTGCTATTTCAAAACATTCGATTAGATCATCGCATAATCCTAATAAATACAAACAGAAACCTGCATTTAGAGCTACCATATCCAGTCCTGGTCCTCTTTTACCATTTAGCACCTCTACCCCAAACAGGTAAGCTTCTTCAAGTGATTGTACCTGGATATCAGATAGAGAGCAGTCTACAAAGCCATAATCTTTAGGATTGAATTGCCATTCTAAGATTTCATTATTTCTAATTTCAGTTATTGAAGTTGGTTCATGTATAACTATTTCATCAATGCCTGAACTAGAGGTTGCAACTATACCTCTTTGTATCCCATTATTTAACAAAGCATTTGCCATATCTATGTTAATAGAAGAATCGGATGTTCCCAGCAATTGGAATTGTGGTTTGGCAGGGTTAACAAGTGGCCCCAAGATATTAAATATTGTTCTTACACCTAACTCTTTACGAACTTTAGCAACATTTTTTAATTTTGGATGTTGATTTGGAGCAAATAAAAAGCAAATGCCTAATCTTTGATATAGGTTGATAAGCTGACTATTATCAACATTTAAATTTACGCCTGCCCTTTCTAGGAAATCAGCGCTACCAGATTTGCTTGTTATTGATCTATTGCCATGTTTGATTACTTTCCCGCCACATGAAGCAACAGTAAATGCAGAAAGGGTCGAACAGTTAAAAATTGATTGACCAGAACCACCTGTACCACATGTATCAATACAATCGTTATGTCCTAAGTTAATTAGATTGGAGTGTTTAAGGATCTCATTTGATAATACGGAAAGATGATTATAGTTAATGCCAACTTCATTTAAACTTAATAAAATTTCTTTTTTCTCTTCATCAGATGAGTCTTCACTAAGTAAATGACTGAATAAAAACTCTAGTTCCGTTTTTCGCGATGTGGGGTTGTTTAGTATTGCTAATAGATTATCCATATAAAGTAAAAAAGTTATCTAATAACTTATTGCCTTGTTCGGTAAATATTGATTCAGGATGAAACTGAATGCCCACAACCGGATACGTTTTGTGTTTAACTGCCATTATTGTTTTTTTATCATCATCCTCACACCAGGCTAAAACCTCAAGTTCATCTGATATTGATTCTTCAGAGATAACCAAGCTGTGATATCTCATGGCAATGTATGGTTCTTTTATATTTTGAAAAATTGAAGATTTAGTGTGGCTAAGATTTGAGGTCTTGCCATGCATTATTTTATCAGCAATGACAATTTTCCCACCAAACACCTCACCAATGCATTGGTGTCCTAAACAAATACCTAAAATAGGCTTCTTATCATAAAAATAATTTATTAGCTCTAAGCTTATACCAGCATTTTTAGGGTTTGATGGGCCAGGACCAATAACAAAAGCATCGTAATCCAGTTGAGATATCTCGTCAATGGAGATCTTATCGTTACGTATTACATCTACTTCGTAATCAAGCATTAGGAGCTGATGTTCAACGTTAAAAGTAAATGAATCGTAATTATCAATTAGACAGATTTTCATTTATATCTCAACGCCTCATAAAATACCTTAGCTTTTGATTCGGTTTCATCCCACTCTGATTCAGGATCTGAATCGTAAACAATTCCTGCACCAACACCTACTTTTACATGATCATCAAAATGCATACCGGTACGAATAACAATAGCTGTATCGAGTGAACCATTAAAGCCCAGATACCCTACTGCACCTCCGTATACACCTCTTGCACGTTTTTCAATTTCACTAAGAATTTCCAT
>CAJXMP010000175.1 GCA_913056515.1 uncultured Lewinella sp. | reverse complement strand
ATAAAGTGTATTAGTCATTTAAATCAATAAACCATCAAGCCATGTTCAATAAAACTCATGAATTTTGATCATCAAATTGATCCAGATTCATTGATTGCGGCACTAAAATGGTCTTATCAATTGAAAGCAGACATTGTTTTGCTTGGGCCTAATTTACACCAAGATGCTTTAACTGAAACTCAATTTGATGAGTTGAAACAAATCATAGCAACATTTAGTAGACTTGGAACCATCTTTGTGAGTCCTGCTGGAAATCTGTTGACCGAAGTGGATGTGCCTAGTGTTTTCAAAACGATTAAAGAAGTCATTATTGTTGGTTCTCATACCTTTGAAAATACTATTCAACCTTATTCCTATTATGGAGACGAAGTGGATGTATATGCTCCCGGTGACCGACTTCTATGCGCCAAACAAGATGGTCAAGATGGGTACTTAAGCGGGACTAAAGCTGCTGCTGCCTTCCTAACAGGTGTGTTAGCCCTTCTTGTTCAATATTGTAAAAACGAATCCATAGACTTGACAATCAATGAGTGGAAAAACCTACTCTTATCTAGCGGTATACCTTTAGTTGAATCCCAATCAGAATCAAAAGTCAAAAAACTCCTTTCCTCTGAGAAGCTCTTCCAACAATTAGAACGAAGCGTACTTAAAAAAACAAAATCAAAGCGCTAAACTTTACAGGATAACTCCAGCTTGTCTTAATCAGGAAAAATAATGGAATCCTATTTAAGTGGAACATTACAAAAGAGCCATTAATCAAGAACTAGCCACACCACAGGATACATTTTAGGGAATATTGTTTATTTTGATTCAAAATATGAAGTATGAAAGCTAAGTTATTCAAAAGCTTAATTGTATTAGTTTGCCTGTCCTATGCTTGCAATAATGAACAAGCTACAACAGATGTAAATCAGCCCTCTTCTATGGAAATAGTGAGCTATGATCCTTCCGAAGATTTTGAGGCTATTAAAGCAGTTATGGCTATGCAAGAAAAAGCTTGGTCTGCTGCTGATCCAACAACTTTTATGGAAGGCTATTGGAAGAGTGAAGCATTGACCTTTGTTGGTTCTAGTGGGTTGACTTACGGTTGGGATCAAACTTTAAGCAATTACAAAAAAAACTATCCAGATGCCGATGCCATGGGGCAATTAAAGTTTGAGATTATTGAGTTGAAATCATTGTCATCTGAATATTGCTACATGATTGGTGGCTTTGAATTGTATCGTCAAACGGATACACTTGATGGATATTTCACCCTATTGTGGCAAAAAATAGAGGAAGAATGGAAGATAATAGCAGATCAAAGCTGCGGTTAATTCATAATCGCGTTATTTCAGAGGCAGAGATTAAAGTGCTTTATCCAGATGAGATAAAGGAAGGGGTAGATGTATTGGCTACAGAATCCCCCTTGGACTTGAGTTTAAGGTATTGGGGTGGTACTCAATGGTTAACTCATCAATTCAGTGTTTTAATGCGGACGCCAGGAGCGGATAGGAATCTCGTCCTTGGCTTACTATTTGCCGAAGGCATTATTTCAGAAGCTGATCAAGTAGAGAAAATTCAACTAATTGACAATGCTTTTGAAGAAGAAAAGATAGATAAGGCCGTAGTGTTTTTATCCAAACAATGCTCCTTTAGTCCCTCAGAAAACAATCGAAATTTAATTTCTAATAGTAGTTGTGGGTTTTGTGGAAAAGACACCTTAGAATCTCTACAACATTCTTGTTATATTTTGCCCAGAATAGGTATTCAATTAGAAAAAAATGCCATTTGGAATCTAAAGAGTCAATTGATAACCGAGCAATCCGCTTTTAATTTAACAGGCGGTATACATGCTGTTGCTGCTGTAAATGCTCAAGGTGAAATTGAAGTGATAAAGGAGGACGTTGGCCGCCATAATGCCTTAGATAAGGTAGTGGGTTGTTTACTTGAAGAAGGGCAACCTCCATTCACAAATAAAGCACTTTTACTAAGTGGTAGGGCAAGTTTTGAGATGGTTCACAAAGCTATGATGGCTGGATTTCCAGTGGTCATTGCTATTGGTGCACCTAGTTCAATGGCAGTGGACTTTGCGGAAGAAAATAACATGACTCTAATTGGATTTTTAAAAGAAAATAGAATGAATATTTATTCAGCCCAACAAAGGGTTGTATTTTAGACTCAAATTATGTGCAATCTATAAAAGGGTAGTGCATAAGCTCAAATTAAGAAAACACTATGGATATGGATGATATGGAAAAGGAAAAAGTATCTCAAGAGGCTATTCAAGAGCCAGAGATAAAAGCTATTCCACCAGAAGAATTTACTGGAATTCATTTAAGTAGTCCTAAGAAAAATGCTGTAGGTGGGCCTGCAATTGTTGCAGCAATGGGGCATGCATTCAAATATATGAACCCAAGTGCCGCAGTAAAAACTATGTTTAAGGTCAATCAAAAGGGGGGATTTGACTGTCCCGGTTGTGCTTGGCCAGACCCAGATGATGATCGATCAGCTTTCGGTGAGTATTGTGAAAATGGAATGAAAGCCATTGCGGAGGAAGCCACTAACAAATCTATAGATCGATTTTTCTTTGAAAAAAATGCCGTAGCCAGTATGTCCGAATGGTCGGATTTTGAAATTGGCAAAAAGGGCCGTCTGAAAGAGCCTATGGTCATCTTCGAAGATGAGACACATTATAGACCAATCAGTTGGAATGATGCCTTTAGCTTGATTGCGGAAGAATTAAATGGCTTAGAATCTCCAGACGAGGCTGTTTTTTACACCTCGGGTCGTACTTCCAATGAGGCCGCATTCCTTTATCAATTATTTGTTCGTGAATTTGGTACGAATAATCTTCCCGATTGTTCCAATATGTGTCATGAAAGTTCTGGAGTTGGGTTGAGCCAGTCGGTAGGTATTGGAAAGGGATCTGTTACCTTACAAGATTTGCATGAGTCTGAGTTGATTGTTGTAGTTGGACAAAACCCAGGCACCAATCACCCTAGAATGCTCTCTGCGCTAGAGAAGTGTAAAGAGAACGGAGGAACAATAGTTTCCATTAATCCTTTGCCAGAAGCTGGTTTAATTAAATTTACCAACCCACAAAGGCCTTTCAAAATGGTCAGTGGTGGAACTGCTTTGAGTGATTTGTTCTTACCAGTTCGTATCAATCAAGATGTTGCCTTATTCAAAGCCATAATGGCTTTGATGTGGAAGGAAGAATCCAAAGCACCCGGCTCTGTCTTTGATCTAGAATTTATAAAAGAACATACAGCAGGCTACGAGTCCTTAGTAAAAGATATTAAGACCTATGATTTTGATGCTTTAGTAGAGGATACAGGATTAGAGGAGGGTTTAGTTCGATCATTGGGCGACTTATTTATCCAAAAGAAAAAGATCATTATATGTTGGGCTATGGGTTTAACCCAACATGAAAATGCGGTAGACAATATTAAAGAAGTTGTCAACTTACTTTTACTCAAAGGAAGTATTGGTAAACCTGGTGCAGGAACCTGTCCCGTGCGGGGACATTCTAATGTTCAAGGAGATCGCACAATGGGTATTTGGGAAGCGCCAAAGGATGCTTTTTTGGATAAATTAGATGAGACTTTTGGGATTACCTCCCCACGAAAACATGGCTATGCGGTAGTGGACGCTATTCAGGCCTTACATGAAGGCAAGGCAAAAGTTTTCTTTGCAATGGGCGGTAATTTCCTGTCTGCAACTCCAGATACCGTATACACAGCAGAGGCATTAAGAAAGGCAAACCTTACTGTACATGTTTCTACTAAATTGAATCGGTCGCATTTAGTTCATGGTAAAACAGCGCTAATCTTACCGTGTTTGGGTAGAACGGAAAAGGATATGCAGGTCAGTGGAGAACAATTTGTATCCGTTGAAAACTCAATGGGCGTGGTTCATAGTTCAAGAGGAGTTCTAAAGCCGGTTTCCTATGATCTATTGAGTGAGCCTGCCATTGTTGCTCATTTAGCAAAAACTACCTTGGCTGGTCGCACTAAAATTAATTGGCAAGCATTAATGGATAATTACGATTTGATACGCGATGCCATAGAACAAGTAATTCCTGGTTTTGAGCAGTACAATGAGCGAGTTCGTCAACCAGAAGGCTTCTATCTACCCAATGGGGCTCGTTCTAGATCCTTTAACACGGCGAACGGAAAGGCGAACTTCTTCGTTGTTCCTAATAGAAAGTGGAGCTTAAAGGAAAATCACTTTTACATGATGACTATTCGCTCTCATGATCAATACAATACAACTATTTATGGTCTAGATGATCGATATCGCGGTATTGTAAATGAGCGAAGGGTTATTTTAATGAATGAAAAAGATATTTTAGGTCAGGGATTAAAAGCTGGTGATGTGGTTGATTTACAATCTCGCTTCAACGGTGTTGATCGCTATGCCAATAAATTTATTGTGGTTAAATATCCTATTCCTCCGGGTTGTGTAGCCACTTATTTCCCTGAAGCAAATCCTTTAGTTCCGATTGATCAAATGGCTAAAGGTTCAAAGACTCCAGCCTCTAAATCTGTGCTGATAACCATTTCAAAACATAAGTCATAATTATGAAAAGGATTCATTTATTACAATGGGTATTAATTGGTTTAGTATTGATGATTTCATCTTGTACGACCACCATACCAATGGAAGTATTACGACCAGCTGATATAGTTATAGACGCGAATATTCAAACTATTGCTTTGGTAGATAGATCTAGGCCTTCATCAGGGTTTTTGAATGTGTTGGGTGGATTGGTCTCTGGTGAACGAATTGGTCAGGCTAGAGAAGGTAGAGAAAATGCTATGGTGGGCGTATCTAATGTGCTATCCAGAACGCCAAGGTTTACTGTTGTACAAACTGGAATAGCCATGGAAGGGTCTAAAGGTGGACGCAGAATGGCACCTCCATTAGTTTGGTCTGAGGTAGAGCGTATATGCGAAAGTGTAAATGCAGATGCATTGGCGGTTATTGAATCTTATGACCTCAGTTATTCAACCTCCTCTAGTGAGCAAGAGCGTAAAAAGAAAGATAAAGATGGTAACGAATATGTAGAAAAATTCTGGCAAGCAAATGCTAATATGGATATAAAAATAGGCTGGAGGGTATATGATCCTTCTAAGCGTATAATTATAGATGAATTTGTATCCAATGCTGGTCAAAACTACAGTTCAGAAGGAGCTAACCAGCAGCAATCTTTTGATCGCCTACCCAATCCAGTTCGATCAAGTGGCCGGATAAGCCTTGGAATAGGAGAGGCCTATGCCGAGCGAATTGCACCGGTATATATTTTTGTAAATCGAACAATTTACAATACAGGTAAAAAACCGTTTAAGGAAGATATGAAGCAAGCAGCTCAGCTTGTAAGAGTAGGTAACTGGGACGCTGCCAAATCTAAATGGAACGATATCATCGGAGCCGCTGATGTTAAAACTTCAGCAAAGGCATGTGTTAACATGGCTATTGCTTATGAGCATGAAGGTGATTTTGCACAAGCTCAAAAATATGTGGAAAAAGCACTAATTGATTATGGGTTTAAATCCGCTCAAGGATATGCAAATCAATTAAATATACGCATGCGAGAAGAGGACAGAGCTAATCAGCAAATGCAGAACAAGCGAAACTAAAAAAAGGGGAAGATGTTGATCATTTTCCCCTTTTTTTATATCAATGGCTCATCTTTTGTTCGGAATTGTTGATCCACAATTATGTTTATAATTTCATTTAAATCAGCTGATTCAATTAACAGCTGATCTTTAAATTTTACCTCCCATGAAATCTCATGGGAAACACCTCCTTCGGCCAGTGCTGGGTCGGTACTTCCGTCGTAGTAACTACTTAAGTCATGGAAATTGGAACAATAGAATAATTTGTATGAATTGGATACACTATCAAAGCAAAGAACCAAGCTAACTACACTTTGGGCGTTACTAGCCGCTATTTCTAGTATAATTGGATATTCTAGATAATCCAATGACCACAGTCCAAATATGGTCCCT
>CAJXMP010000174.1 GCA_913056515.1 uncultured Lewinella sp. | reverse complement strand
CGAAAAGATTCAGGTAGGTGTTTATGAATACGAATTAGCCAACAGTTTAAGACATACCTTTCTGCAGCATCAAGCATCAGATTTTGCTTATCCACCTATCATAGCATCTGGCGCTTCGGGTATCCTTTTGCATTATCAGCAGAATAATCAAAAGCTTCAAATGGGAGACTTGGTCTTGGTCGATGTGGGGGCCTGTTATAGGCATTATCAGTCGGATATTACCCGAGTATTTCCAGTCCATGGAGTATTTACACCTCGGCAGCTGGCGGTGTATGAGCAGGTTCAGCATGTGTTGGAACAGTTGATTGGATTGTTGAAACCAGGATTGACCTTTCAGGCATTAGAAAAGGCGGGTGCACAGCTGATTACAAAAGCCCTGTTGGATTTAGGTGTATTGACTGCAGCAATGGTTCAGCAGGATGCTAAAGCATATAAGGCTTATATGCCACATCGCTTTGCTCATTTGATCGGTTTAGATGTACATGAGGATACTTCCAGTAGATTGTTGAAAGCGGGTATGGTGCTGGCGATTGAACCAGGGATTTATATTCCAAAGGAAGGCTTGGCCATTCGCTTAGAGGATAATGTTTTGATTACGGAGTCCGGTAGTGAGGTTTTATCTCTTGCTCCATTTGAGGATTAGCTAAACAAAAAAAGGCCAGCTTAGTAGCTGACCCTTTTATTTTTTTGTTGTATGAAGGTTATACTCCTTCTACACCCTGAACAAGAAGTGATACCACGTTATTGTTGACTTCGATGAATCCTTTTGAAATGGTAAATTCCATAGACTCACCATCCGCCTTAGTGATAGACACTTTTCCATCTCCAAGAGATGAAACCATTGCGGCGTGATTTTCAAGGAGCTGGAATGATCCATTGGTTCCTGGAACCTTAACTGACTTAACAGTTCCCTCAAAAATCTCTCTGTCCGGAGTTAATACAGCTATATTCATATCAGTGGTTGATTCTGATTTTCAAATTAGTTGTTCGCAGCCTCAGCTAATAATTTCTTACCAGCTTCGATTACTTCGTCGATTGTTCCTTTCAAGTTGAACGCAGCTTCTGGATATTCATCCACTTCACCATTAAGGATCATTTTGAATCCGCGAATCGTTTCTTCAATTGGAACAAGAACACCCTCGATACCTGTAAACTGAGTCGCTACGTGGAACGGCTGAGAAAGGAATCTTTGGATACGACGTGCACGGTGTACAGCCATCTTATCTTCTTCAGAAAGCTCTTCCATACCTAGAATCGCAATGATATCTTGAAGCTCGTTATAACGCTGAAGGATATTAATTACATCCTGAGCAGTGTTGTAGTGCTCCTCTCCGATAATCTCTGGATCAAGGATACGTGAAGTTGAATCTAATGGATCCACCGCTGGGTAGATACCAATAGCTGCTAACTTACGAGAAAGTACTGTAGTTGCATCTAAGTGCGCAAACGTTGTTGCTGGTGCTGGATCCGTTAAATCATCCGCTGGTACATATACTGCCTGTACAGAAGTAATGGAACCACGCTTCGTTGAAGTAATACGCTCCTGCATGATACCCATCTCCGTTGCTAATGTAGGCTGGTAACCTACCGCTGAAGGCATACGACCTAGAAGTGCTGACACCTCTGAACCTGCCTGTGTGAAACGGAAGATGTTATCGATAAAGAATAGGATATCACGACCACCATTTGGATCTGATAAATCACCATCACGGTAGTACTCTGCAATAGTCAATCCTGAAAGTGCCACACGTGCACGTGCACCTGGAGGCTCATTCATCTGACCGAATACCAAAGTAGCCTGTGAAGCTCTCAATGCATCACTGTCTACCTGAGATAAATCCCATCCACCTTCTTCCATAGAGTGAAGGAATTTGTCTCCATATTTAATTACGTTTGCTTCAAGCATCTCTCTAAGCAAATCGTTACCCTCACGAGTACGCTCACCAACACCTGCGAATACAGAGATACCATCGTATCCTTTCGCAATGTTGTTAATAAGCTCCATAATCAATACGGTCTTACCTACACCGGCACCACCGAAAAGACCAATCTTTCCACCTTTCATGTAAGGCTCGATCAAGTCAATTACTTTAATACCAGTGAAAAGAACCTCTTTCTGAGTAGTTAGGTTCTCATATGTTGGAGGAGCAGCGTGAATAGGTCTTGGAGTCAAATCATTTTTGATTGCACCAATACCGTCAATAGCTTCACCTACTACATTGAACAGTCTACCACGAATCTCATCACCTACTGGCATGGAGATTGGAGCTCCTGTATCTGTAACCTCTTCTCCTCTTACTAGACCTTCAGTGGAGTCCATAGAGATTGCTCTTACTGAAGACTCACCAAGGTGTTGCTGAACTTCCAGTACAAGTGTTGAACCATCTTTTCTGTTGATAGTCAATGCGTTGAAAATTTCTGGTAATTTAGCCCCTTCACCGTCGAAGCTTACATCCACAACTGGACCAATTACTTGCTTAATGCGACCGATATTTGCCATAATCCTAAATAGTATATTATTTGATTATTGGATTCTCTAAAATTCGCACCAAAGGTAAGTATTATTCGCCATTTTACAACTCTTATCGCCAAAAAAATTAATTGGTTTTCAACTGATTAGTTAGGCTGTTTGTAGAAGGCTATTTCATTTAGAAGATTGTTTGGTTAAACCCAACTATTACCCACTAATTTTTGGCATTTTCTAAGGCGTCTAAAATTATAGCACAGGCGGTTTCAATCTCTTTTTTTGAGATTATCAAAGGAGGTGCAATTCGAACCGATTCGGTATTGAATAAAAACCAATCTACAATTAGACCATGATTCAAGCAATAGTAGATTACTTTTTGAACCCGATCAAAGCTATCTAACTCCATAGCCATCATCAATCCAGCTGAGCGTACTTCTTTAATCAATGGGTGCTTGAGCAAGGATCTAAACAAGGTTTCCTTTTCTTTAACGCCCTCGATGTATTGTTCTTTCAAAATGGTTTTTAGCGTAGCTAGAGCTGCAGCACAATTCACCGGATGGCCACCAAAGGTGGTAATATGTCCAAGAATGGGATTGACTGCTAGGCAGTGCATGATGGCTTGACTACTGACAAAGGCACCAATGGGCATTCCGCCACCCATGGCTTTTGCTAGCAAAAGTATATCAGGTACGACTTCGTATTGCTCGAAGGCCCATAGACTACCGGTTCTTCCATAACCCGCTTGTATTTCGTCAAAGATGAGTAGCGTGCCCGTTCGAGTACATTTTTCTCTCAAAGCCCGCAGGTAACATGCCTCGGGTTTACGAACGCCCCATTCCCCTTGTACAGTTTCTATAATGACAGCAGCAGTAGCCTCTGTGATTAATTGAAGGTCATTAAAGACATTGTATTCGATATGCTTGATATCCGGTAATAGTGGATGGTATGCTTGGGTGTAATCCATGGGATACATCAGTGATGCTGCTCCCTGGGTAGATCCGTGATAGGCATATTTACAGGCAATAATTTCTGAGCGACCGGTATAGCGTTTAGCTAATTTCATAGCCCCTTCTGTAGCCTCACTTCCTGAGTTGACATAATAGACGGAATTCAAATTTTTTGGAAGATGGCTAGTGAGTAATTCGGCTAGTTCAACTTGTGGAGCCAGTACATATTCCCCATAGACCATGGTATGTAGATACTTATCCAATTGCTCTTGAACAGCTTGAAGCACAGCAGGATGACGATGGCCAATGCTGGATACTCCTATACCAGAAATCAAATCCATCAATTTTTCTCCTTGGGTATTATACAGATATACTCCTTCTGAGCGTTCAATTTCTAACATCAATGGAAACTCCGAAGTAGGAGCCATGTGGTCTAGGAATAGTTGTCTATTATTTAGCATAGCTCAAAATTAAAAAGAATTTATGGATCAATTTTGATGCTTGTCCTAGAATAAAGTTGCAGAAACGATTTTTTTATAAAATATTGTAAGGCATAAACGCAGTAGATATACCAAATAAACCTTTTACTTTCCACCATTCCAGTAAATGGTAGAAGTCAAAAAGGGCTGGTAACGACACTATATGATGAACCTATCCAAATATATCTTTTTACTGATGTTGAGTCAGCTTTTGATTGCCTGTGCGCAGTCGGGCGAGCGTAAAAGCGACTATGCAGTTCAAGGGCTTGATGTATCTAGGTATCAAGACAGTATTGATTGGGTAGCTGTGCAAGCTGATGATTTTGACTTTACTTTTATCAAGGCAACAGAGGGAGTAGAATTAGAAGATCCAATGTTTGATTATAATTGGCGGGAGGCCAATGCAAATGGACTGATCTGTGGAGCCTATCATTTCTTTCATCCAGCATTAGATATCCAAGAACAATTTGATCATTTTGCTGCTGTAGCTTCCTTAAGAGTCGGTCATCTGCCACCCGTTTTAGATATTGAAACAACTGGGGATATAACAGGAGATTCTTTAATCGCTCGCATTCGGCGTTGGTCTGATCTTTCTGAAAAAGCATATGGGGTTAAACCCATTTTATATACCTATCAAAAATTCTATAATCAACATCTACGGAAACAATTTCCAGATCATGTGATTTGGATTGCGCGATACAATAACTACTTCGAACCGAACTTGCCAGGCAGTGCATGGAGCTTCTGGCAATACACAGATCGTGGAGGGGTGGTCGGTATCCAAGAAGATGTTGACTTGAATGTATTTAGTGGAGATTTAGATGCCTTAAAAGCATTGGTTTTAGTTCCTAGAGCAGCATCTGATGCAGAACTATTAGCACCCTAAGTCATGAGTCCTTCCAATCGTTTAATGCTTGCACTGATTTGTTTTCCGTTCTGCCTTTGGGGGCAAGTAGATTCCTTTTTGAATCAAATCAATGAACTCGAGCTCGTGCTTCAAGCAGCTGAAGATGTAAATCGCACGAAGGAGCAGGCTGAAACCTATATTGCTTTGATTCAATCTTTTGCTACATCCTATCCCAATGAGGAAAAAACACCTGAACTGTTATTTCGAGCAGGAGATGTCAGCGTGGGTTTAAAACAGTATGAACAGGCCATCGCCATTTGGGATCAATTGATTCAACATTATCCTGAACATGCCTTGCATGCGCGCAGTCTTTTTTTCAAAGGCTTTGTATTTGACACTAAACTATCGGATATTGAACTGGCAAGAACAGCATATCGCTTATTTCTTGATTCATATCCTGAGCATGAACTGTCAGCAACAGCAAGCTTACTGCTACAGCAACTGGGGTCTTCAGATCAGGAATTAATCGAGCCACATAAAAAGCAAAATTGAACATGAGTTTAAGACAAATAATCGGCCTTGTATTGGTGCTATTCACTAGCACATTAAAGCTTAGTGCCAATATTGAATTCTTTGATGGAAGCTATGAAGAGGCTTTAGAGCTAGCAAAAAAAGAGCGTAAGATTATCTTCATTGATGCCTATGCCTCTTGGTGTGGACCATGTAAGCAAATGGCTAAAAATGTATTTACCCAAGATCAAGTGGGTGAATTTTACAATAGCACTTTCATCAATTTAAAATTAGATATGGAAAAAGCGGAGGCTGCTGTGTTTAAGCAATCCTTTAGCGTATCTGCTTATCCAACACTGTTTTTTATTGATGGCCAGGAGAATCTAGTTCACAAAATTGTCGGTGGTCAAAATGGAGCTGCTTTGATTAGTGCAGGTGAATTTGCCCTATCGAAATTCGATGTGTCCAAAGATTTAGCGGTGGAATATGAAAATGGAAAGAGAGATCCGGAGTTTATCTTAGAATATGTGCGAGCATTAAATGCCTCTAACAAAAATTCACTGCCGGTTTCCAATAAATATTTGATGACTCAGAAAGACTTGAACACCGAATTCAATCTGACCTTCATCTATGAAGCAACAGTAGCCTGTGATTCAAGAATATTTAAGCTATTCACGGATCGTAAAGATTTACTGATAAAGCAATTTGGTGCAACAGATGTGGAGCAAAGAATACAGGAGGCTTGTGCAG
>CAJXMP010000173.1 GCA_913056515.1 uncultured Lewinella sp. | reverse complement strand
TGCTGGAAAGCTTCTACGTGTTGATTCACAACGTGTTCTTTGGCCTTGTCTGCTTTCGTTAAGATTAAAACAAAAGGTAGTCCGCAAGAACCCAACCAATTAATAAAATCTAAATCAATTTGTTGGACAGGAACGCTTATATCTACTAATTGAAAAATACAGCTGATGGTAGTTCTAGTTCGGAGATAGGTGCGAACCATATTATCCCATGAACCACGCATTTTCTTGGACACTTTTGCATAGCCATATCCAGGAAGATCTACTAAATACCAATCTGCATCAATCAAAAAGAAATTTATGGATTGCGTCTTCCCAGGTTGTTTAGACACTCTAGCTAATGCATTTCTATTGGTGAGTGCATTGATGAATGAAGATTTACCCACATTGGAACGACCAATAAATGCATATTCAGGTTTATCATCAACTGGACATTTATCTGCACTTGGAAAACTTCCTATAAATTCAATTTGCTTCATATATCTTCTTCCTAAGGTGCAAAAATAAGGTCTATTTGAATATTACCATAAATATTCCAGTCTTTTACCCCAATGGGCACAAATAAAAAGACTCAGCTTGCTTGATTGTGATAAACATTAACAAAAATTTTAGCTCTTCTAAACAAGAAAGACGAAAGACTATCGTTTATAATTCAAATCAAAACCTTAAAAGATGTTGAAGAATTTTTTTGTTGCCCTATCATTATTAATCCTTTCAACTACACTTAATGCCCAATTTACTGCAGGAATTAAAGGAGGATTACACAATAGCTTGGTAAATGATGGTCAAGCATACACTTTTAATGCAGAAGGTGTTGAAGCTTTGAAATTAGAATTTAGTGAGGCCTTATACTCCTTTCATGGAGGTTTATATGCACAAGCACAATTAGGTAAACTTATAATTAGACCCGAATTGGTTTACAGCAGCAATAAACATGCCTTTTTAATTGAGGACCTGAAAAATATGAATAGTCCACAAATAGTAGAAGAATCTTACCAACAACTAGATATTCCAGTCTTATTTGGAACTAAGTTTGGCTTTGTAAGAATAAATGCTGGCCCCGTAGGTCATCTACATTTAAACGATACCTCAGATCTTGTAGATTTTGAGGGCTATTCTAGTCGATTCAAAGAAATGACCTATGGATGGCAAGGAGGTATCGGCTTCGATATAAAACGATTTTCTATGGATGTCCGATATGAAGGTAATTTCAATAAATTTGGAGATCATATTACTATCGGAGATACGGATTTTAATTTTGATGGTCAAGCGAATAGATTCCTAGCTTCTGTAGGTTTCTCTTTCTAAAAAAAAGCTGGATTTAAATCCAGCTTTTTTTTTGATACAACCCTTCTTAAATTTACACACTCTTTATTAAAATTTTCTAAAACAAAACCATGTCTGAAGCATCAGGTACTGAATTCGATTTAGTAGAGGCTTGTCTACAAGGCAATGCTGCTGCTCAGCGAAAGTTATATGATAAATATAAGGATGCCATGTTCACCTTATGTTACAGAATAGCGGGTGACTTTGATCTTGCTGCAGATATTTTGCAAGAAGCTTTTATTAAAGTATTCCGTGGACTAAAAGGCTTTAGAAGAGAATCTACTTTAGGTGCTTGGATAAAGACCATAGTTATTCGGACTGCTTATCAAGCCGTGAAAAAGCAAAAAATGTTTTTTGAACCTATAGAAAATGTTGGGGAAAATGATGTGGTTGAATGGGGCGACTTTCTACAAGCGGAATATTTAGAAAAAGCTATAAACACCCTACCCGATGGATATCGAGTGGTGTTTACTATGATAGAAATTGAGGGATATGCACATAAAGAAGTTGCTGAAATGCTTGGCATTTCTGTAGGTACTTCAAAATCCCAGTTATTTTATGCTAAGAAGAAACTTCGTGAAATATTAAAGAATCTAGTTTAATGTTTTGTTATGAAAGAAGTCAATAAAGATAAATTAATTGAAGGTTTACAAAATCTGTCAAGCTATAAGGCGCCAGATTCGGTTTGGGATGGTATTTCCAATAAACTGAATCAGGACCCTGTGCTTGCTGAAGCCTTATCTAAACTACCTACTTATACAGCTCCAGATTCGGTTTGGGATGCTATTGAAGGTGAATTACATAAGCCAGTTAAGCGGATTAACCTAAACTTTATATCTAGAATGGCTGCTGCCCTATTATTTTTAATAGTAGCTCTAGCGGCGATTCAGAATGTGCTTAAATCAAGCAACGATCCACTGGCAAAATTGGATGTTCAAATCCAGGAAGAAAAGGTGGATGAGCAACTACTTGCACAATTACAGCATGATGATAATTTGGAGTTTGAGCAAGTACTTAAACTGTGCGATAATATGGAATTCATCTGCACTAGACCTAGAGTTTCAAAGCTAAAAGCAGACCTTTTAGAATTGAATAATGCCAAACAACAGCTTAAACAAGCTTTAGGTGAATATGGTACGGAGGTTTATCTAATCAATCAATTGAAAGCCATTGAATTCGAACAAACCAGATTAATTAAACAACTAACCCAATTTTTAACATAAGGAAATATGAAAAACTTAATTGAAAAATTCATAGTATACCAGTTTGGGATATTCCTTGCGATTATGATTAGCGGGTTATTTAATCTGGCTTATGGGCAAACGACATTGAAAGTGGCATCCAAAAGCTTGACAGAGCAATTTGCTTATTTGCCAGGTATGGAAGTCAATGTAGAAGGTCAAAAAGCGGAAATAGTTATTGAGACCTGGGATGAGAATCGAGTTGAAATATTGATTGATTTTATTTCAAAACACCCCTCGGAAATGGTCGCTAGAAAAGATCTTGATGCCATTCGATATAGTTTTAAAACAATTGGAAACAAGGTCTATTTTAGAAATTTCATTAAAAAAGATGATGGCTCAGAACCACAAGCACAACTTAAAGCCATATACACCATCAGGTTACCTAATGCCTGCCCAGTTTATGTAAAAAATCAATTTGGCTCTACACATGCAACTGCTTTAACCAAAGCATTTACATTGAATTCTGAGTTTTCTGAAATCGTTTTAGATAATTTAAAGGGAGATATTGATATCCGATCTAAATATGGAGATATAGTTGGTAATGGTATACATGGTCAGGTTCAAATGAATGCTAGACGTGCTGATATTACGCTTACGGATATTAGTGGAGACTTTAATATCTATACTGCCTTTGGTATAGTGAAATTATTCACGGACCATAGGTTGTTGAATTCATTAAATATTGATGGGGAACAGTCAGATGTCTATATTTTTGATCCCCTACCCTCCGCATATGGATATGAGCTTACTGCGCACTATGGCAGTATTACTACACCTAGAGATTTGAAATTTAATTATCTAGAAAATAACCAAACTATTAAAAAGGCAGTCTTTTTACCTACTAAAGAAATGGCTAGTATCTCGATTAATATAACATTTGGTGACATAGTTATCCGAAATCCTTAATCATGGTCTAACCAATCTTTACATCTTGAAACAGCTTTTTGCCATCCATGTAAACGTTGCGTGCGTTCATTCTTACTCATTTGAGGTTCAAATGTGGTGTCATTTGCACTGCTTGCTATAAGGGATTCTTTGGACCAAAATCCTAATGTTAGTCCTGCTAAAAAGGCAACACCTAAAGCAGTTGATTCAGTGTACTGAGGTCTGACTACTTTAGTATTTAATATGTCTGCTTGAAATTGCATCAGTAAATTATTAACCGAAGCACCTCCATCTACTCGAATACTATCTAGTTGGAGTGCGCTATCTTTTATCATACACCTCAATACATCTGCACTCTGATAGGCTAAAGATTCTAATGTTGCTCTTATCAGATGACTTTTTTCAGTACTGCGCTCTAAACCAAATATGCCTCCCCTAGCATACATATCCCAATAAGGTGCTCCTAAGCCTGTAAATGCAGGAACGACATATACACCAGACGATTCTTCCACCTTCATAGCGTAAAACTCAGAGTCAGGTGAATCATCTATCAGTTTAAGTCCATCTCTAAGCCACTGAATAGCTGCACCAGCTATGAAAACACTCCCCTCTAAAGCATAAACTGGCTGCTCACCATCTAATTGCCAAGCAATAGTGCTAATTAATCCTGATACAGATTTTATTCTACTGGTTCCTGTATTCATGAGCATAAAACAACCCGTTCCATAGGTATTTTTTACGGATCCAGATGTGAAGCAAAGCTGCCCAAAAAGGGATGCTTGTTGATCTCCTAATACGGCTAAAACAGGAATTGGGCTACCAATAATGGCAGTATTTATATGGCCGAAATTGGCATTGGATGCTTTTACTTCAGGAAGAATAGACAATGGAATATTGAATATCTCCAATAATTGTTGGTCCCAAGCATGTGTATTAATGTTGTACAACATGGTCCTGCTTGCGTTGGAGGGATCCGTAAAATGATTGCCTGTTAGCTTATAGATTAGCCAACTATCTATGGTTCCTGCACATAGATTGCCTGCTTCTAATAGTTCATCAACTCCAGGAGTATGCTCCAATAACCATTTTATTTTAGAAGCGGAGAAATAGGCATCTATGACTAATCCGGTTTGGGACTGTATGTATTTTTGATGAGCAGACTGCGTTAATTGGTCACAAAAATCTGCCGTTCTTCTGTCTTGCCAAACAATAGCTCTAGACAAGGGCTCACCAGTTTTTTTATTCCATAACAAACATGTTTCACGTTGATTTGTTATCCCGATACCAGCAACATCAGAGGGTTTGATGGAACGCTCTAATAATAGTTGTTGCAAGGTACTGATTTGAGTTTCCCAAATTTCAGTTGCATCATGTTCAACATATCCAGATTCAGGATAGAATTGTGTGATCTCTTTTTGGGTGATATGTACAATTTGACCTTGAGTGTCCACAAGGATACTTCTAGAACTGCTCGTACCTTGGTCTAATGCAATAATGTATTTAGGCATAACTTAATCACTAATTGTGTTCTAAAATAACACTTAATTTTCTTTTAAACGATTGAACTTGGAGGAGGTATACCTTCTATTAAATTTGTATTTTTACAAAAATAAGCTTCAAATATGGTCAATGAGCAAAAGGTAGTATCCATACGTCCAGATAAGGTTCCTCAGTTTTCAGCAAAAGACGTAGCCTACATGAATCAAATGGACAAGCTCCGTCCCTTTTGGGAGCATGATATGGATTTAGAATCTTTCAAGGAGGCTATAACTAATAAACAAACTCATGTAGTAGATAGAAACTTGTTACATGATGTCCTATCTAAACAGTATATTAAACTAGGATTTGATTTTGCTCCTAAAACTGAGCTAAGAGATTCTAATACATTTACTATTACAACGGCACACCAGCCTAGCTTACTAACTGGACCATTGTATTTTATTTACAAAGCAGTTTCTGCTATAGTGCTCAGTCGACAGCTCAAAGAAACATATCCAGACTATAATTTCCAACCTGTTTTTGTGATTGGTGGAGAAGATCATGACTTCGAAGAAATTAATCATCTAAAATTATTTGGTAAAACCTTAGAGTGGGACAACAAAGGTCAAAACGGATCATGTGGCCGAATGAATTTAGATGGAATGGATCAAGTGTTGGATGAGCTATATGCCATCCTTGGAGAAGGTGAGCATGCAACTTCTTTAAAATCTATGTTAGATGTTGCGTTTAAAGAAAGTAAATGGACTTACGGTGAAGCAACCCAACATTTTGTAATCGATTTGTTCAAAGAAACTGAATTATTAGTTATGAACATGGATGATGCTCAACTGAAACAGGCATTTATCCCGATTATGCAAAAAGAATTAACCGAATCATTTTCTCAAAGTAGTGTGCAAACTAGGATTGATGCTTTAGAGCAACTGGGTTTTAAAATGCAGGCATACCCAAGAGCAATAAATCTTTTTTACCTGAGTGACGGACAACGTAATAGAATAGAGCTTCAAGATGATCACTATGTTGTTATAAATACTACTATCCGTTGGACTCAAGCGGAAATACTAGAGGAATTAAACCAAAATCCAGCAACCAATTAT
>CAJXMP010000172.1 GCA_913056515.1 uncultured Lewinella sp. | reverse complement strand
TTTCATGATCTCAAAAAGGTTCCCCTTGAGTAATGTCCTACCTTTTGGATGCTGAGGAAGCTCAAAGTGTCGCCTTGCATTTTTGGACACAATCAGACTTTTTCGATAACAAAAATTTTAGCCAAAAAATCAATTTCAATACCCTATACAGAAACTACTTAACAGATAACATTACGCTTCGTGGTGGATTGACTTATCAGATCTATAAGGGTAATAATTTCAAAGTAGTGGATGATTTATTAGGAGGAGAATTTTATGTAGACATCAATCGATTTGCGGAAATTGATTTTGCCGGTAATCCGGATGCTAGACAAAATGATTTGAATAATCCTAACCGTGTTCTAGCCCAAGGTGATGTATTTGGTTATGACTACAATCCAAATGTTCGTAAAGCTAGTGCATGGGGACAAACGGAGTTTAAATTCAATAAGATTGATTTCTTTCTTGGAGGAGAGTTGTCTAATACCCAAATGTGGAGAGAGGGTGATGTACGAAATGGATTGTTCCCAGACAATTCATTTGGGAAATCTGAAGTGAAATCATTTGATAACTACATGGCTAAAGCTGGGATTACCTATAAAATCAACAATAGACATTATCTGTATGCTAATGGTGCCATGGGTACAAGAGCTCCGTTTATTAGAAATGTATTCGTTTCTCCTAGAACGCGTAATACCTTTGTAAATGGATTAGCTAATGAGGAATTACTATCCGGTGAAGCTGGATATATTATCCGTACTCCTCGAATCAAGGGACGAGCGACTGTGTACTATGCCGATTTTCAGAATAGAATCAAAACCATGAGTTTCTTCAATGATGAAGAAATCTATGATCCTTCAACAGATCAAACTATTCGATTAGGTTTTGTAAACATGACGCTTACTGGTATAGATCAAACACATGTAGGTTCAGAGATTGCAGTGGAGTACAAAGTGACTTCTGCACTTAGTTTGGTTGCTGCAGCGGCCATTGGTCAATATTATTATAGTGATAACGCTACTGCAACTATTGTAAATGATAATGATCCTAATATCGCAGTAGAGGATAGGGAGGTTTATATGAAAAACTACTACATCCCTGGTGTTTCACAAGAGGCTTATTCTACTGGTATCCGTTATAATGGAGCTAAATATTGGTTCGCTAATGTGAATTTGAATTATTTCGGAAAATCATATCTAGATTTCAATCCAAATAGGAGAACAGATATTGCCGTTTCTGGTATTCGTGAAGGATCTGATGCCTGGAATAGTATTCTTGGTCAGATTGAAGGTGGAGAAGGAATGACCTTAGATCTTTTCGGGGGTAAATCCTTTAAAATCAACGACTACTTTATTTATCTAACGATTGGAGTAAATAATATTCTAGATAATACAGAATTGGTTACAGGAGGGTACGAGCAACTTAGATTTGACTTTGAATCTAAAAATGCAAATCGTTTCCCAGAGCGTAGGTACTATATGTACGGTAGGAACTACTTTATTAATCTAGCTTTTAGATTCTAATTCTTAAAAAATTGAAAATAATTATAATGAAAAATATATTCTTGAATGCAAAGTATCTAGTTATTGCGCTTGGGTTTGTGACTTGTTTCTCTGCTTGTGTGGACTTAGAATTTGAAGCACCAATAGCCTATGGTATTTGTTCAGCAGAAAGTACTGCTAACATGACAATAGCTGAGCTAAAAGATATGCATGTTTTTGGCAATGAGGAGTTAATTTCTGATTCAATCATCATTTCAGGTGTCGTAGTAGGAGATGATGCTACGGGTAACTTTTATAAGAAATTGGTTGTCCAAGATGAAACGGCTGGAATAGAGGTGTATTTTGGATCTACAGACTTGTATAACCTATTCCCGAATGGTACACAGGTTTATATCAATTGTACTGGTTTGACACTCAGTGATTATAATGGTGTAACTCAATTAGGTACCATTGAGCAGGCTATTATGGGTGACTTCATTTGTAAAGGATCATCTGATATGGTGATAGAGCCAAGAGATGTTGAAATTGGTGATTTAGGAGCGTCAGATATTTCTACCCTCATTAGATTATCCAATGTACAATTCACGAATGCTTCAGCTGGGGCAACTTTCGCTGATGCTGAAGGGCTAAACTCTATAAATCATACTATTGAGTCATGTGATAATAATGATGTAATACTCTTAAGAACTTCTGGGTATTCAGATTTTGCTGGATTCTTTACACCTACAGGATCAGGAACTATTACTGCTATTTATTCAGTTTTTGGTGATGATCAACAATTGTATATTAACTCTCCAGCTGATATAGCCTTTACTTCAGACAGATGCGGAGAAGTGGTTGTTGCAGGAGATGTGAATGAGGATTTTGAATCAACTACTGAAAATAATTTAGATGTTGATATCGCAGGCTGGACAAATATAGCTGTTAAAGGAACTAGACTTTGGAGAGGTAAGGATTTTGATGACAATCTATATGTTCAAGCTACTTCATATAATGACTCTGCTGATGAAATGGAGGCTTGGTTGATTACTTCAGCTATTGATTTGTCAAGCGATATGAAGTTGAACTTTGATTCACAGGTAGGGTTCCCAGTGGGTGGACATGATGGCCTAAAAGTTTATATTTCAACAGACTTTGATGGATTTAATTTTGCTACTGCAAGCTGGACGGAGCTAAGTGGTGATATTGCAAATTCTACCAGTACTCAAAATGTATGGATCAATTCAGGAGATATTGATTTATCTGCTTATTCTGGCACAGGATATATAGGATTCCAATACACGGGTTCAGGTCCTGCAGGACAAACTTCTTCTTACAGAATTGATAATGTTGTAGTAGAAGCGAATTAATTTCGATCAATTATTTTGATCTAAACAGGGATGAAGGAAACTTTATCCCTGTTTCTATAATTACCCAATTATGAAACAGTTTTTCACCTCTTTATTATTGTTACTTGTATTCCAGCTTCAAGCCCAGATTAGTATTGAAGCTGCTCGGTCAGCCAATCTGAATAGTCAAGTTACTGTTACGGGCATTGTTACATCTGGAAGCGAGTTAGGAGATATCAGGTACTTTCAGGACGAAACGGCGGGTTTAGCTGCATATCCTGGAAGTGGATCAGTCAGTGGCTTAGGATCCTTACAGCCTGGGGACGAGATAGAGATCACGGGTACATTAATTGAATTTAATGGGCTTTTAGAACTAAATCCAGTGACTGCTCTAAATGTGATCAGTGCGGGTAATCCAATTCCGGAACCCAAAATCATTAGTGTAGGTGAAATAGGGGATTCTTTTGAATCTCAGCTAGTAACCGTATCCTGTGTGGAGTTCAACTCAACCGGTAATTTTAATGTAGGTGCTATTGTAGGGCAGGGTGCGAATGGAGAAACTTTTAATACCTATATCAATTCGGGTAACCCCTTGATTGGAAATACAATTCCAACGGATGTGGTTAATCTCACTGGAATAGTAACTGCTTTCAATAATCCACAGATGATTATTCCCGCTACAGGAGGTCTGGATACAGAGGCCGTTTGTTTTAATATTACGCATGGTCCTGTGCAACTAGATATTCAAGCATCATCTTTTAAGTTGTATTGGGAGACTTCTGTGCCAGCAACTGCTACTGTAAGGTGGGGACAAAGTCTAAGTATGGAGAATGAAGTGTTGCTTTCTAGTCCTGCATTAAATCATGATTTTACTATTCCAAACCTAGAACCTGCTACCTTTTATTATGTGCAGGTGGAGGCAAACTATGAAGGAACCGCTATAAGTACGACCCCGAAACTATATTCTACTGGATCAGTATCTACAGGCGAAATTCGGGTATATTTCAATCAAGACACCGATCCATCAGTGAGTATGGGTTTATTTCCTTACGGTACCTCTCCATTAGCAGTTAAGGATGCTATCATTGAACGGATTGATTTAGCCGAGAATAATATCGATATGGCTATTTATAATATCAATGATATGGATATTGTAAATGCTTTAAATGAGGCTGTAATTAGAGGAGTAAACGTACGCGTGGTAGCTGATGATGGAGCTTCAAATGCTGGATTACAAGGCAATTTGAATTTCGAGGTATTATTTGGAAACTCAAATGGTCTGATGCATAATAAGTTTTTATCCAAAGATGCCGATAGTCCGCTTGATGCTTGGGTGGTCATGGGTTCTATGAACTTATCGGAACAAAACATCTTCGATGATTTTAATAACGTCATCATTTTCCAAGATCAGGCTGTAGCTAAGGCATATCGCATAGAATTTGAAGAGATGTGGGGTGGAAGTGGCTTAAGTCCAAATCCTTCTAATGCAAAGTTTGGTTCAGATAAAGTGGATAATACCCCGCATTTATTTAAGGTTGGTGATACTTATCTGGAATTATATTTTGCTCCTTCGGACCGTGTGTTGGATCATATTGACGAGGCGCTAGCTACTACAGATAATGATTTAAGCATGGCTTTGCTTTTAATTACTCAAAACCGTTTGAGGGATCGTATCATTAATTTGAATGATGGTAGCAGATGGATAAGGGGGATTGTGGAAAGTATTAATCTGGTTGGATCTGATTTTCAAGCTTTAGTCAATGATGGTGTTGATATGGTTCACCATGACGAGACTTATGATATCCATCATAAATATGCTATTGTAGATTATTACTATAACGAAGTAGGTAGTCCTATGGTAATCAATGGTTCTTATAATTGGTCAGCGGCGGCAGAAGAGAAAAATGATGAAAATACAATCATTTGGCACTCTTACAATATAGCCAATCTGTTCATGCAAGAATTTGAGCAGCGTTGGGGTATAAGTGCGACTTCTGTATCTAATGAAGTGAATCCTGCTGATTTATCAGTAGTTCCAAATCCCATTGGCGATAGATTTTATGTGTCTTTACCAGCTGGTAACTGTCAATTACAGGTATATAATGTACTTGGGGGATTAGCTTACAGCACGTCTTCAGACCAATATAATATTGAGATCGAAAGTATGGATTGGAAAGCAGGCGTTTATTTTGTTCAAGTTGAGTCTCTCTCTACTGGTTCAGTTATTTCAACTAAATTGGTTAAGCATTAATTCAGTTTTTGCGAAAAGAAGGTCTGTATTTGCTCATATAATTAAAGATTGTGTCTAAACCGTTTAAATTCAAAGCTTTTGAAGTGCACCAAGCGGGTGCCAGTATGAAGGTGGGAACCGACGGTGTATTATTAGGTGCTTGGACTCCAACGACTGGTGATCAGCATATTTTAGATATTGGCACGGGTACAGGCTTAATTGCCTTAATGTTGGCTCAACGAAATCCTAAAGCGTCGATTACAGCTATAGATATACATAAGCCAAGTGTAAACTTAGCCTTGTACAACTTTTCAATATCAACTTTTAAGAATCCAATGATTGCATTAGAGGCTTCTTTGCAAGAGTATTCAAAAATGGCTAAGCTTAAATTTGATTTAATTGTTTCCAACCCACCTTTTTTCACTTCCGGAACCAAAGCATCGGCCAAGGCAAGGCAAGAGGCGCGGCATAATACTACTTTACCCTTTGATGTGTTGATTGAACAAGTTAGGAATCTATTGACCGCACAAGGCTTATTTACAGTAGTGCTGCCCTTTGAAGTAAGTGATCGCTTTGTGGAATTAGCTATTGAGCACGGATTGTATCTGAAACAATGGACTAAAGTAAAATCCAAGGCGAGTAAACCCTTTGAACGATCTTTATTTTGTTTTGGATTAAAAAAAGTTACTCCAATGGTAGATGAGCTTGTTCTAAATCACGAACAGGGCAGAAATAATTGGACTTCGGCCTATAAAGCCTTAACCTCCGATTTTTATACGATAATATAATTAACGGTAAGACACTAAGCGTTTAGCCAACTCTAGAACTTGTACTTTATCTGTATAATAGATACCACCACGAGGGCCAGGTTGCCTATGAAGATGGACAATCTTGGACGGATCTTTTAAGTTGCCACCAAAAAAATTTTTGATTTCTGAAAATTCGATACTGTATTGTAGACAAATCATCAAAACTACTGTGCACGTGTGTAGACAAAATTCGATATTATTGTGACACAAAGTTTAAATATTATGAAACATTGAGTTTATACAAAAGAAAAAAACAAAACAACAAA
>CAJXMP010000171.1 GCA_913056515.1 uncultured Lewinella sp. | reverse complement strand
TTTTTTCAAGCAGAAGACGGCATACGAGATATGTTTGTGACTGGAGTTCAGACGTGTGCTCTTCCGATCTAAATTGGATTACCTGCTGTTCTGGTTATAGCGGCATCTAAGTATCCATTTTGAGGCGCTTGAGTAATTTCAAGCACAGAAGAATTATTGGTAAACCAAGAATTGGCATCAAAATCTACAGAAACTGAGGTAGAATCCATCTGTGTGGTTTCATAAGTCAATGTAAAGGATACTCCATGAATATTATTTGCATGTTTTTCTTCAACTCCTAAGTAGATATCAGCAAGAAGAATATCTCCTATCTCAAGGTCACCATACGGATTATCTGGATGTGGGAAGATATAAAGAGGTGCACGCTCAAGCATCAATCCGTCTCCGTAGCTAGCATCCACATTTACATTACCTACTCCATACATTCTAGATGGATGAATATTACTAGAATTATTATAATTATCAATGATTGCAATAGTGTCAGCAGCTGTCACTTGTCCGTTACCATCTGCGTCTAAAAACTTATAATCTAATAGCGTACCATACACAGGTGCAAGCCATGAGTCAGCAAATTGACCTTTCCAGTCTGTAGATCCGCTCGTTCTTGGGGTACCTGCAGAACCAATACCATAGCCAAGTACTAATAAATCACGCGCATCCACTACTCCATTATTATCCATATCACCCGGCCATACACAATTATTACCAATACAAGCCTCCGCTTCTTCTTCAATAACCTCTACTTCTATCTTGATTGGATAGGAATTGCCATTACCTGGACTATATAATAATTCAAATTCTTCTGTATAAGTCATGCCTTGAATTGGCGTAAATACAACCATTCTGTCACCTGTACATGTCTGATTATTCCATGTGTAGGAATCTTCTACTAATTCTAGTTCAGGCGCTCCTGCTGAGCCAGGCTCCGCTAAAACAGAAATATCAATTGGATTAGTCAACAGTGTTTTGTATTCTAACACTAGTGGCACATCTTTTTGAGTTTGAAGTTTATACGTAACATCGAGTGGCAAGAACTCATCGATGTGAAAGTTTATTTTAGCATATTCAATTACAGACCAATTGAAGGCAGCTGCTCTGTACACAGCAATATCTCTTTGTTTAGCTGTAGTTGCAGGATCTACCATGTAGTCCATTTCACCATTTCCTAAGTAAGTTACCTCACCTAAAGAAGCTTGTTGAACTAAATTCAAGGACATCAATGGCAATAAATCATTGTGCAACACGGATAACTCAATAAAATCTTGTTCACAAACCCAGTAGTTATCAGCTTTGGTTAAAACATTAGGTTTTACCGCATTGGATACTTCTATAAAGAAGTGTTTTTTAATTGCAGGATTATCTACATGCTCAAAAATCAATTCCTCTTGATAAGACGTATTAGGAAGTGTTGCAATATATTTTAGTGCACCTAAATCGGTAGTCTCTAATATCCCGTTATTGGCCCCTTGAACTAAAACATAATCTTCTAGCGCGTCATATAAATACACTTCTTGAAATTCAGTAGCATGGTAGCTTATCGTATCCGTTTGTAGTTGATCAACACCTACAAAAACGGTTGCTCGATCACAAGAATTATCATTATTACATGTTGTATATTCAAAAGCTGCCACTCCACTAAATCCTGGAGCAGGAGTAAATACCACTTGATTGTTTCCGTTGATTGAGCAAGAACCACTATTGCTCACCGATACAAATGCAACATGCATATTCGGAAAATCAGACATATCGTTTTGAAGAACATCGATGGTGACAGGAACATCAACCATAGTTTGTGCAAAATCTTTGTTCGCATCAATAGAACGTGCTACGATATCAAAGATCAAAATCTCCATATGCTCAACCGTCTGATTGTTTTCATTCAAACGATCAAACATTAAGTATACCGTATCCCGTTGAGGTTGTTGAACTGTTGGAGTGTATTGAACCAAGTGCGTTCCGGAGAAGGATTGACCGTAATACCAAATACCATTATCTGGATCTAATACTACATCACCATTATACACATAAGGATTGATTACGTTGTGGTATTCCAACTCTGGTGGAGAGGCCACGAAATCTGCATAAAATTCATAATCCAGCGTATGCCCGATTTGAACTTCAAGTCTAACAATCTTTACAACGTCAATTGCAAAGGTTTTGGATGATGCACACAGAAGTAGCGTGAGAATGGTGCAACCTAAAAAGGCCGACCTTCTCCATACTGTAGAAAGGTTCATGGTTCGTGGTTTTATACTACACTCAAAAATAATAATTATTTATATATAAAAAAACCTTGGGGCAGGAATTTTAAATATTTTGCTTATAATGAAATTGAGGTGGGTGTTTGGTACCTAAAAGTAGGGATTCGACTAGTGCTGCTATGGAAAATTGTTTAAATTGGTCAGCTGGAAAACATTTGGACTTAACCCTATCATTTCCTATGTAATACGTATTACATTTTTATTTAAACTATGCGGAACAAAAAAATATATAGTGTTATTGAAGGCTTTACAAGCACCGAATTACTGCGGTGTCGAAAGTTTATCCTTTCTCCTTATTTCAATAAAAATGAGGGGATCATCCAATTATTTGAACTTATAGTTTTACACAACAAACTAGATCCAGATGAAGATTGGTCCGATGAAATAATCTGGGAAAAGCTAAATACTCAAAAACCCTTTAATGACATCCGACTCCGAAAGTATTTCTCTGATTTATTGAAACTCATTGAACGCTTCATCGCTCAAGAAGAATATGAATCTAACCCTACCCATAAGGCCACTCATTTATTACAAGGTATAACTAGAAGAAAGCTTGATAAACTTAACAGTAGTTCTATTAAAACTGCCCTGAAGCTTTCTTCCGATCAAAAAGAAGAAAGTATTGACGGCTTTTTCTACAACTATAAAATTGAACAACAAATCAATAGTCTAAACAGGAAGTATAATGTATTTCAAGATTATAATCTAGACAAAATTTCCTTCAACCTAGACACTTACTTCTTGATAGAAAAACTCAGATTATATTGTCAATTATTGAGTTTAAAAACCCAAAAGAAAACGGAGGATGAATTTGCATTAGTAAGCAGTATCATTGCACATATCGAGTCGCACGATTATTCTGATATTCCTCAGCTAGCGATTTATTATCAAATTTTCAGATCATTAAAGGATCAAAATGAACATGAACATTATTTTAAATTAAGATCCTTACTGGAAGAACATGGTGGTAAATTCAGAAAAGACGAAGCAACAGATATGTATAATTTTGCAATCAATTATACAGCACATAAAATTAATTCGGGCCAAAAAGAATTTCAGCTGGAATACTTCATCCTTTATAAAGATTTACTCAATAAACGGTTGATTTTTGAAAATAATGAACTGCCAAGTAATCATTTTTTCAATGTTATTACCATTGCGTTGAGACTTAAAGATTTTGATTGGGTCGAGGAGTTTATTGAAAGCTATAAGGATAGTTTAAATAAAAAAGATAGAGAGAATATTGTCACCTACACCAAAGCACAATTAAACTTTTACAAAAAAGACTTTTCAAAAGTTTTAGAGTTATTGAGATATGTTGAGTACAAGGATTTAAGTCGAAAGCTTAGTTCAAAAGTTATGCTTATCAATACTTATTTTGAATTGGGTGAAATTGAAGCCTTAATTTCCCTTTTAGATAGTTTCAGAACATATCTTGGAAGAAATACTCAAATAAAAAAAGATAGAAAAGAAAGGCATTTAACTTTTGTGAAGCATGTTAGAAAGTTTGTTCAAATACCTCGAAATGATAAAGAATCGCTGAATAAACTTAAACTTAAAATTGAGGGTACAGAAAATTTGATTAACAAATCCTGGCTACTCGAAAAGATAAACCAAGCATTAACAGGTTGATGGCCAAAATATTCTATTAATAAGTCAGCTAATACCTATCTTTTTTTCAAATATTCTTTTGTTTTTTTGGTACTCATCCTTTACCTTTGTCGCGCCCTCAAAAGAGAAGGCTTTAACACGAAATATTCGGAGAAGTGGCAGAGCTGGTTTAATGCACTGGTCTTGAAAACCAGCGTACGGGAAACCGTACCGGGGGTTCGAATCCCTCCTTCTCCGCAACAAAGGTCAAACTTCCAATAAGTTTGGCCTTTTATTTTTTCCTTTGATACTTTTATGAAAAAAAATCTACAATTCTCAATGTATTGTAAATAGCTCTTCTATTGATTTAAACCCAATGTTTTATATAATGTAAATCATTTTGAATGTGTCAAAAATAAATGAGTAAAACTCCAAATGTCATAATAACAACTCCAATAAATGATTGAAAGTCAATTTTATCAATTCCTAAAAATGAACCTAATAAAACTGTTGTTATTGGAGTATACAAACCGATTAATGAGGCGTCAAATGGAGCAGTATGTCTCAATCCTTCAAGCCCAATAATAATTGCTAAACTTATAGGTAATGACATCATGAAATAGTGCTTTATTTTCAGCGGTTGCCTAACTTTATTAGCAATAGATTTTTTATTGAAAAAGACTATTAGCGAAGCTATTATCAATATAAATACCTCTTGAAAAGCAGCTACCATAACACTTGAGCGATTTTCAATCAAAAAATATTCAAACTGCAAGTACATTGCAATACCAAAAAACAAATGAGCTAAAAAGAAATAAGTATTTGCGCTATTACTCGTTGTTTTAGGTAGGCTCTCTTTAAACTGTTTCCAAACAAAATATGAAAATCCAACAGTGGTAATTAATAGTGGAATCCATAATTCAATACTTCTTTCTTCGCTTGGTTTTAGAAATGCAAATACTATAGGTATTAAAAGACTAAACATGGAATATTGAAAAAGATTACCAAGTGAGAATCCTCTTATCAGAAAGGCTAAGCCTAGGAAACCAAAAAAACATATCAATAATATTTCTTTTACAGTTGAACTAGTGATCAAATGAAAATCACTCTTAAATATTAGGATAATTATAGTAAATAAGAGGGATGTAAAAATAGCTCTTCTAGCTATCAATAAAATAGCAGGATTATCTTTTGAAAAGTATGACCACAATATATTATTTAACGAAAAAAGGAAAACACTAATAACCAAATAAATCATGAAATTGAAAGTTTAGCTAAAATGAGCCGATAGATAGTGCTAAGCCTTGTAGTCGGAATATTTATTTTATCAACCTTAATCTGACTTAAGGAAGTAGTCTTTTGATTTATAGCCTTATCTGCAATTTGATAGATAGAATTTAAATCTCTCGACACCCATCTTCGATTATCTTTAAGTTCTGGAAAAGAAGAAAGCCATAATCTTAAGAGGCTAAATTTTTCCTGTAATAGACCGTATTGAATAATGTCGATAGAGAATAAATGGATTTGATTTTTAAATAATTTTCCTTGATTGATAAGATGTGAATCATTAGAGTCTAATATCCAATTTAATAGTGATAACCTACCATTATATTCAGGACTATCCATTTTTAATGTAAAATCAATTCTAGCTAAATGACGACGAAAGGAAGTGAAATCATTTTTATGAGCGCTATTCAAAGCTAAAATACTGTTGAATATATTGATTTCTAAAGGGTTATCGGTCATACTCAGATATTGTTTGTACAGGAGACCCATTTTTTCATTGCCTATATCAATGTACCTGTGTAGAACTAACTGAGAAAAATATGTAGAGGAAAGTAAGGGAATTATATCATCAGTCTCTACATGATCAATTGCGGCACCAATCTTTTGTGAGAAAAAGTCATGTACGTTTTTATAGGAAATTATTTTCTGGTAAAGATGCTCATTTTCGAAAAATGGAACTACATCATCCTGTTGTCCAAAGATTATTAACTGAGATAAGTAGTTTGCTAGAAGATTTAATTCTGCTATCCCAAATAGATTCCTTTTTTCAAGTTCAATCAAAATTGAATCAGCGCTATTTTCTTGATTGATAATATCTAGGATTTTTTGATTGCAATTACTGACGAATTCATTGTAATCAGAAAACCCCAAATAGTTAGATAAAATATTAAGGGTTGTAATTGAAGTTTTTCTTTGAGGAATTAATCCAAAAAATCTTCGGATTGTACTCTCACTTATAAGCTCCGAAGTTACCAACATAATGTGCTCCCTTAATGCATTTGCATCCGTTTTAGTAGAAATAGATTTTCCAAATTTC
>CAJXMP010000170.1 GCA_913056515.1 uncultured Lewinella sp. | reverse complement strand
CTATTTACGTCCGTGTCGACGACAGGTCTCCACATACCTGACTACCGTTAAAAGCCATTGCTCTCAACCGGTTGACCTACTTCCGAGGGAACCCGAGGAAAGCTGCATCTTTCACCTGACTCTAGCAGAATCGTCCCTCACAGGCATACACGTTCACATGAAATTGATTCCAATTTTAGACCACCTCATTACGATTTAGGCTTTAGATTACGCCCTGAATATTGGGGAAAAGGTATTGCCTATGAATCGGGACTTATTGCCTTAGATTACGGATTCAATGAACTTAAATTGGATCAAATATGTGCTGCAGCGGACCAGTCCAATATCGGTTCAAATAAAGTGCTGAAGAAGTTAGGATTTCAGTGGAAAGAGGATTTTTTCTATGGTGAAATCCCTTGTCATTGGTATGAAATTCATCCCAATCAAACTAGAAGGCATTGATTTTGTTTCACTCTTGAGTAAAACCAATTAACTATGAAGGATATTTATGCTTTCCTGAGTGACTTGCGCAAAAACAATAATCGAGACTGGTTTAATGCCAACAAATCTAGGTATCTAACTGCTAAAACTCAGATGGATGACATTGCTGCAAAGTTGATCGATAGATTATCAGAACTGGAAATGGAACTGAGTTTTTTAACACCTAAGGATTGTGTATACCGCATTTATAGAGATGCTCGATTTTCAGCGAATAAAGATCCCTACAAACAGCATTTAGGTTGTTTGATTGTTCGGGGTGGGAAGAAAAGTCCTTATGCAGGATATTATGTTCATATTGAACCTGGTAATACACTAATTGGAGGAGGTATTTACATGCCAGCAGCACCAGTGCTCAAGCAAATTAGAACAAAGATTATCGCAGAGCATGAGCGATATAGAGCTATCATTGAAGAAAAAGCATTTAACGATCTTTTCCCAGAAATTTATGGAGAGCGACTGAAAAATGGTCCAAAAGGATTTGACAAAGATCATCCTCAAATCGAACTTATCAAAAATAAGAGCTATTTTGTAGTGTATGAAATGGAGGACGCCAAAGACGAGGATGCTTTCATAGATACTCTAATGGAAGTCTTTACCATTCAAAGGCCCTATCAAGATTTTTTGAATGAGGCTGTTAATCAATTAGAAAACGAATAATAACAAAAATACATACTGATGAAAATTAAGTTATTGACACTATTAGTCTGTTGTTTAGGCCTTTCAACTGTGCAGGCCCAAAAAGAGATAAAAGTAGAGAAAGAAGTTAAGGTAGAGGTGCAATTGGAGGAGAAAGACGGCAAAAAGCAAGTCGTTATAATCAAAGAAGAAGGGGGTAAAAAGACGAAAGAAGTCATTGAGTTAGATGGGGATGCAGACCTAGACAAAGAGATCTCAAAAGTTATTGAGGTTAGAGTAGATGCAGAATCTGGGAAAGAGGAAATGATTATCGTGGTAGATGAAGAGCACATCCAAACGGAGGGCGAAAATGTGTTTATCATTGATTCTGAGTCCAAGGAAGGTAAACATAAGATGCTTTGGGTAGAGGATGAATCCGTGAAAATGGTACAAGAGAGTGAGATGGAACTCAAATTTGAGTTTGACAGTATGGAAGAGATGAAGTCCTATAATTGGGATGGCCTGACTGATTTGGCGGCCTCTTTTGAGGAGGATGCTAGCCTAAGCATTGAAATTGAGGTAGAAGAAGCGGAGGGAAGTGAGATTGAATTGAAGTTCACTGGCCAATCTAGCGAGATGAAATCTATGGTGGATAAAATCAAAAAAATGGTTGCCTTTTTGTCTGCGCAATAAGGTTATATACAGCATAAGATTAAACTAAAAAAGCCAACTGAATAGCAGTTGGCTTTTTTAGCGTAAAAAACAATGGTTTTATCGAAATTTATATGTCATAATACCTATAGAGGCTAATTTCAATTCTAATGTTAATATTATGAAAATACGACTCGATAATACAGAAAACGAAGAAAAATCTGCTGCCAAACAGGTCATAGAAGGTGTTGAAAAACAATACCAGAGTTTCAATGATTGGATTGCCATTAAGGAAGACGATAACATTCCCATTTTCTTGGTGAAATTAATCGCAAGAGTCTTGGGAATCGGCTTTATGATCGTAAGTTCACCTTTTATCCTACTTATTCTAATAATCGCTGTATTAGTTGCGCTATGATGGCCGCCTTACCTATCAGACAAGTATTTATTGAACTTATCCTATTAACGGTGTTTATTGCGCATCAGATTGGACAGAAAATATTTAATTTGTCTTGGCCAGGTCTGGACGCTTCTCTAGACCCTTTACTATGTTTTCCTTTATTACTACCACTTGTTGATTGGGAATATAAAAGAAGAAATAAAAAGCAAGTGCTTATCCCTACAATTGAATTAATAGGGGTGTCCATTTTACTCATGATGTTTTTCGAGTGGGTTTGTCCTTTGCTCAATACTGATTTAGTAGCAGATCCAATGGATTTTTTGTGGTATACACTAGGTCTACTTTTCTATTTGTGGCGTAGAAAGTTTATCTTTTCTATAGATTAGAAATTAAAGCTTGATTGGATATGATAAAAGATATTAAGCAGATTCAAGAAATCTTATCCGGTTTACTGAAAGAACATATCGGACCTTTACGTATTCGCAAAGAAAATGATCAAGTTCTGGAGCTTTGCGGTACTATTGAGACTATGCAAGGCAAACAAAAGGTTGATGGCATTTATTTTGCTTCTGTGGTACCCAAACCCAAAGACATCCGCTTATATTTTTTTCCAATTTATACACACAAAGATGCAATAGGTTCCTTATCAGAAGATCTTTCTAAGATGCTGAAAGGGAAGTCTTGTTTTCATATCAAGCGTCTTGATGATACGCTTATTCAAGAAATAAGCACTATGATATCCAAGGGGGTATCCACTTATCAAGCAGCTGGATGGCTAGCCTAACGAGGCTGTTCACTCAAACAAGCAAAAAAAATGGAGTTATGCTTAGGTTATTGATGGTATCCTTGTCCTTTTTTGTTCTTTTTTTCTCCAAATGTGGGGAAGAACCAATGGTGAATATACCTGCTTGTGACTTAGAACCTGAAACAGGAAGATGTAGAGCTGCCATAACCAAATATTATTGGGACGATGAAGCATGCGAGTGCAAAGCATTTATCTGGGGAGGATGTGGAGGAGTTGTACCTTTTAATTCTTTAGAGGAATGTGAAGTTTGTGCTTGTTTGTAGTACCATATTCCAACCCTTCAACCTTACTTTTTCGTCTTTAAATTAAAACAGCATGAGGTGTAGGAATAAACTATTTATTGGACTGTTCATTACTATTGGTTTTACAGCTTGTCAAGATGATGAGCAAATGAATATACCAGAATGCAGTCTAGAGCCTGATCCAGGCTTGTGTTTGGCAGCTTTTCCACGGTATTATTGGGATGAAGAAGCATGTGAATGTAAAGAGTTTACCTGGGGAGGTTGTGGAGGAGTTGTTCCTTTCGAAACCCTGGAAGCCTGTGAAGTTTGTTCTTGTTTTTAACCCGAATAATTTAAGTATGAAAACCCATCTAATTAGTATAAGCCTTTTGACTATAATGTTCTTTATGTCTTGTAAATCGGATGATCTTGTTATTGGTCCTGACGCTTGTATGCTAGAACCTGAAGTAGGTCCATGTGAGGCCTTAATCCCGAAATTTTATTTCGATACAGTCTCTTGTTCTTGCAAATCTTTTGATTGGGGAGGCTGCGATGGAGTGGTTCCCTTTGACACAATGGAGGCTTGTGAAGCATGCGAGTGTGAGTGATGGGAATCTATGGTTTAGGAGTAGAATAGTTTTCCTTATCCGTTCATAGTGTTATATTTCAATAAAAAAGAATGGAAATTAGCACACGCTTAGCGCGGCATATCCGTGAATTTAATACTGGGGGGAATATGACTTGGTCCAATGTTTCAGAAGTGTTAGCCGATGTAACATGGGAGGAAGCTACCTATGAATTGGAAGGATTCAATACCATAGCAAAGTTGGTGTACCATATTCGGTATTATATGGAGGGTGTATCTGAAGTTTTTGCTGGAGGAGAGTTATCCATAAGGGATAAATATAGCTTTGATTGTCCTGTTTTTGAGGATGCTGCATCTTGGGAAAACTTTAAAGAACAGGTTTTAAGCATTGGAGGCATATTTGCTGACCGAGTGGCTGCTTATCCCAATGCTTCTTGGGAAGACAATTTTACGGATGAACGTTATGGAGTTTATTTTAGGAATATTATAGGTCTATTGGAACATAGTTATTACCACTTGGGGCAAATTGTCATCATTAAGAAAATGTTGAGGTCACCCTATCTAAAAAGGGAATAAATCAATTCTTTCCTTGATATATATCATGGCTTTATTCATGCAGTAGATTTTTGATTTTAGTATATTGTTGAATTGCTTGAATGGAATAGTAGAAACAGATGTTTAAGATTGTTCAATCTTTTGATGGTCAGCAAAATACTTTTGAAATTGTACATCCTTTATCCGGGTTACAGGCGACTATTAATGCCACTCAAGGAGCTACTCTGCAGTCCTTCAAACTTTCTGATCAAGAGATTATAGGCATACCTGATGGTTGGCGATATTTGGATTGTCAAGCTTCAGGTTTATTATTTCCCTTTGCGAATAGAATTCAACACGGGCGATATAGTTGGAATAATAAGTCGTATCAATTGCGAATCAATGATAGCATCAACAGACATGCGATTCACGGTTTAGTATATGATCAAGCATTTGAACTAGTTCATACTGAAGTTTCAGAGCACTCAGCTAGTATTCAATTGGCTTATTATCACGATGGATCTTTAGAGGCTTATCCGTTTCCCTTTAAGCTACAAGTAGAATACATTTTTAATTTGGAGCAGTTGATGATGCATTGGACTGTGGAGAATCTGGCTCAACAAAAGCTGCCATATACTTGGGGCTGGCATCCTTATTTTAGGATATTAAATAAGGAGCAAATGAAGTTATCCATTCATGCGCAGGACATGTTCAAGCACGATGCTACCAGAATTGCTTGTGGTAAAACTGGCGTAACTGAAGAACTGTATTTCAATTGGATAGAGGAACTAGACCAATGCTATTCCTTGAATAATGATGTTATTCGTTGGGAAGCATTAGGTAAGGAGTGGTCTATGCAGTCCGCTGCATGTAATTATGTACAACTTTTTTCCACACCTGATATACCCTATGTAGCTATAGAGTTAGTGTCTGGACCTTCCAACGCTTTTAACAGCGGTGAAGGCCTTCGCTCTATTGAATCAAAGGCATTTGTTACTAATTCTTGGCAACTTGCATGGAAAGATTTAAACCATTAAATGGCAGAAAATTTAAAATATGTTTTTAATACGCACCCTAATTACCTTTTTCAAAGACCGACAGTACAGAGATTTGATTTTTACTTCCTTTGGACTAATCTTAATTGGAACAGTCGCTTATCATTATTTAGAAGGTTGGACCTGGTTTGATTCTGTTTATTTTTCGGTGATCACCCTTTCGACAGTTGGTTATGGAGATTTTTCACCTGTAACAATGGGGGGTAGGTTGTTTACCATTTTTTATGTCATACTAGGCATCGGAATTATCTTGAGTTTTGTCAATGCCTTTTACGCCCACTATGTCAAGCTTTTAGAAGAGCACGATAAAAGAAGCCGGAAAAGACATTTGTAAAATATTGTTAAAAATTGAAGCTTGACTTGTAACTTTTAACTTGGACAAGTATTATTGTATTGATATTAGCATCAAGAACGTCAATAGGACGTGCCAACCGAGCAAAAAAGCCACGGTGGTTCAGTATGCGGGCAGTCTGTCAAAAAAAATGACCCTCCCATAATTTTTTACTGCTTGGTGCATGATTTTTTATTCACAAAAAATTATGCCATGAAAGGTATTGAAAATCATTTAAAAGCCGCTTACGGTAAGTTTCCGTATTTAGTCAATCGAATCCGATCAGGATTGTATCAAATTATTCCCATCAATGAGCCCAAGTATTTGGATAGAGGTTATAAGGGTATCTATGTAAAACCTGAAACCATAGAAACTTTTGGCTCATTTGAGGCTGCTTGCTTCCAATTTGCAGCATCATTCCGATTTAATCCTTCAGATCCAAACCATATTACTAGATGTTGTTTGGTACTTAATGAGCATGAAGGACATTATTATCATAATGGAGCGTTTACAA
>CAJXMP010000169.1 GCA_913056515.1 uncultured Lewinella sp. | reverse complement strand
CGGGTTGAATAGGCTCATGCCATAAGCCCACATCGTGTGTATCTAAGCCAATGTAATGCGAGGTGCCGTGCATGAAGTACTTATTATAAGCAGGCCATTTAGGATCCTGATTTTTGATGGCGTCTATCTGAGTATTCGCTTGATCTAGTTCCAGGTTGTAGATGGAGTTCAAGCATGCCTTTGCTGTGCCCGACCAAGAGAAATGTGCTTGTTGGCAAAAGCTCAGTTGAGCCAATAGGATAAAAAGAAAAAGAAAGACTGTCCGCATGGGGTTTGGGTTGATGTAATAAAAAAACCCAAAGACTTGGCTTTGGGTTTCTTTTTTATGCTTCTTCTTTCGCTTTTAATTTTTCTAGCGATGTTTGAATATTATCATCTACTAGGATTCTTCCACAATGCTCACAAGAAATAATGCGCTGTCTAAGCGTTATTTCCAGTTGTGTTTGCGGTGGAATGGAATTGAAACATCCGCCACAAGATTCACGCTCCACATGCACAATGGCTAGCCCATTTTTGTATTGCTTGCGAATACGCTCATATCTGTCATATAGCTTGGTATCAATTTTCTTTTGAGATCTCATTCTCTTCTTACCTAGTTTCTCTTCCTCTGCCTCTGTTTTTGAGATGATCTCTTCTAGTTCTTTCTTTTTAAGCTCTAGATCTTCACGCTTTGAAACTAATTTAGCTTCATTTGCTGAAACGGTCTCTTCCTTACTTTCTAGTTTACCAGTAGTATCTCTGATACGTTTTTCAGCTAATTGAATGTCTAAGCGAGCAAGTTCTAATTCCTTAGTTAATGCATCGTACTCTCTGTTATTCTTTACTTCATCTAACTGCTTCTCATAGCGCTTGATCAAGCCCTCTGCCTCTGAAATGTTTGCATTATACATCGAGATTTGACCTTGGAAATCTTCCAATTGTCCTTTTTGCTTCTCGATTCTTTGCTCCATCGCTACGATACTATCTTCTAGATCGCGCACTTCCATTGGAAGTTCACCCTTTAGAATCTCGATCTCAGTGATCTTGCTATCCACCTTTTGAAGTTCATAAAGGTGCTTTAATTTCTCTTCTACTTTAAGTTCCTTAGCCATTTATGGGTAAAGTTTGAATTGATGACATCAAATGAATAACTATTTTAAATTAAAAAAAGTCCAATGTGTTGTCCTTTTTTTTAAAAATAGTTCACCGGATTCGTTTGAACACTAGTGCAATAGTTGGCAAAATTACTAAATTTTTCTGAAATAATACTACACAAAAGCTGGATAGTAAATTGTTCACTCTCAAAATGTCCTATGTCTGCGATAATGATACGGTTATCTGCATCAAAAAACTCATGATATTTATAGTCTGAGGTGATAAATATATCGGCTTGTTTTGCCATAGCCTTTTTCAGTAAAAAACCACCTGCACCACCGCAAATCGCTACTTTTTTAATGCTATCAACACACAGGTCCGTATGTTTAATAACCTTCAATTCCATTCGGTCTTTTAGGAATTGTAAAAATTCTTCAACAGGCATTTCTTCTTCCAGCGTTCCAATAACACCTGATCCTATCCTGCTGGTGCTGCCTTGAATCTTGTAATACACTGGGGATTGGATGATATTCGATTGGTAGGTCGTACAAATCTTTTGTACTAGGCCTTTTAGTATAGCTGGAAACTGTCCTTTGACTAAAGACAGATTTTCTCCATCAATACAGTGGAATTGAGTTTCACCTCCCGCTAACTCATGACTAGAAAAGATGATATTGAGATCCTTAGCTAAATCTTTGGCGGCACTATTACAAGTGATTTCCACTGCTAGTAATTCACTCTTAGGCGCTAAAATTTTATAGTTTTCTATATCCAATTGTTGGGCGATTCGCTCGTTCACGCCTTGGTAAAGCACATTGTCTAAATTGGTGTGAATCGCATATATAGCCACATTGGACTGGATAGCTTTGATGATCGTTCGCTGGATATAATTGGATCCCGTCAGTCGTTTTAATCCAGTAAAAATAATAGGGTGGTGGGCTACAACTAAGTTACAGCCTTTCGAGATAGCCTCATCAATGACCTCTTCTGTCGAGTCTAAGCAATACATTACACCTGTTACTACCTCATTTTTGTCACCGACCAATAGGCCAGCATTGTCGTAGGACTCTTGCAATGGGGAAGGTGCTATTTGCTCCAATTCCTGTATGATGTCTTTTATCTTAGTCATGCTTCTGAGCGGATTTGATGATTTTCTGTTCTATGGAAGTGGTTGAATATCCATCAACAAACTTTAGGCTCTTTACTGTTCCACCTGCTCGCAGTACAATATCTGATCCCACTATTTGATCTGCTTTCCAATCTCCTCCTTTAACCAAAACATCTGGTTGTATGAATTGGATTAACTCATAAGGCGTGTCTTGATCAAACTCCACCACAGCATCCACAAATTGCAAAGCTGCCATTAAATGAAATCGAGTTTCATCAGCATGTATGGGCCGGTTAGGCCCCTTGAGTGCGCTAATAGATCGAGCACTATTCATCGCTACGATTAATCGATCCCCTTGTTCTGCAGCTTGAGCAAGGTATTGGATATGGCCGTAATGCAGGATGTCAAAGCACCCATTCGTGAATACCACCTGATTACCAGTAATCTTCCATGTTTGTCGAAGCTCTCGTAGACTCTCCCAGTCGTGAATCTTTGAGCTGATTGCTTTCCACTTCATACCTATAAAGGTACGGCTTAGCAGTCATTTTATGGGAGCGATTATTTAAAAATGACTTTTTGGCAGCTAAGTGCCACTAAAGATGACAAAATGTCGCTTGTTTTCAGGTGTTTTGGCAGTGATTTCGTCATTTGGAGCTATTGGAATGTGATTTGACTATGGATAAGTACAAATCAAATTCAATTAAAAATTAAATAGAGTTATGAAATCATTAGTAAAAGTAAATGAGTTTAACAGACCTGAAACCATGTTCAAAGATTTCTTCGATTCCTTCTTAGGATCAGACTTTGATGCATTCTATTCTAGTGGAAGACCTGCAGCAAACATTTTCCACAATAAAGCTGGGTTTGGTATTGAATTATCGATTCCTGGGTATGACAAAGCGGATGTTCAAATAGATATCGAAGGACGCCATTTACTTATTCAATCTGTAGAGGTAGAGGATAAAGCAGCTTCTGAGTCAGATAATATGAGCTATGTGCGTAGAGACTTTACAAAAAGACCTTTTAAAATGAAATACACCTTACCGAAGGTTGCAGATGTGAATGGTCTTACTGCAAAGTTGGAGCATGGTATTTTGAACATCTATGTTCCAAAAGTAGAAGAAGCACTACCTAAACAAATCAAAGTAGAAATAGCATAAAACAATAATCATGAGATATAATAATTATAACGCAGGTGCATCAAGCGCACACCTGCCCCTAAATGTATTAAAAGGAGAACAAGGTTATCGATATGAGTTTTTGATGCCTGGATATGATCGAGCAGGAATTGAAGTAAGTGTCGACCAGGATAAGTTGATCATTCAATCGAAACTCCAAGAGCAAGAGGTAACGAAAGGAAGCTACAGTCAGCGTCAATTTCGAACGAAGGATTTCAAGAAGCAATTCAGTCTACCAGAAGATGTAGATCTAAATGCGGTTCAGGCGCAAATGCAGTCGGGTGTATTGATTGTGGACTTACCTTTCGATACTTCTAAACATATCGTTCGGCAAATAAATGTTAATTAAGGCAGAACGTCCGAACAAATAATCGTCTAAGCACCTAAGGTTTTTACAATGAAAACCTAACTCATCCATCGGATAGTTAGTTAATAGGGTTTTAGGTGTTTATTAAGGGGTGGGACCTAGAGTCTCCCCCTTTTTTATTTTATCCTTATGGCTTGGCCAGGTTGGAGTAAATCATCCTGCTGGAGCTTATTTTTTCTATACACATAAGATTGGTCTAAGCTTGGAAACTTATCAAAAAGGACACGGATGGGTAGCGTAAAAGCTGGGACAAACCATTGGCTTTGGCCTATACCTGCCTTAAACTGCCCGAATGAAGCGCTGTTTGCCTGAAGGCTTATGGGTGTATCTAAAACACGTAGTGGACGACTAGAAATTTGAGCTAGTTTATACCATAGGGTCTGTTCTAAGTGGATATATTGGGTAGGTTCAAATTGATAAAACACCGTTTGAAGCTGTAAAGTATCCTCTAGTCTCCAGCTTGGATTCCATTTGGACAGTAAAAAAGGCGAAACCTCTAATGCGGAGGCTATTTCTGATGTACTAACTGGAGTGTTCGTTATCATTTGAACCCTTTTGTATTTTCCTGAAAGGGTAGGCGTTTCACGAACGATAGTCCATTTGTCAGAGGACTTCGGAGATTTGTTTTGATCCCCAATAGATCGAATGTCTAAGTATTCCAACATAGCTGGAACAACCCGTTTGGGTAGGATTAAGTAGGCACCTCCGTCTTTGAACGGAATACAATTATGGATATACGATGGGTTAAGTCTTTTAATAATTGGAATAGAAATGCCCGTAACTCGATTAATCTGGGCGAAAGAAATAGGTTCGGTGATAACCATAGTTTCTGTAAGGACTAAATCAAGTTCAGGTTCTTGCGGTTCTAAGTCGTATTCAGCATATTTTTTCATTAAAAAAGTCGCCGCAATAAATGCTGGTACGTAGTTTCTAGTTTCTCTAGGTAAATATCGTTTTACTCTACTGAACTTAGTACTTCTTGCTCTTCGTATAGCTCGATTTACACGACCTGGACCAGCATTATAGGATGCTAAGGCCAATTCCCATGATTCATATCTTTCATAAGATTTTTGAAGGTATTTTAGTGCACCCATTGTGGCTAGATGGGTGTCCATGCGTTCGTCTACTTCAGTATTGAGGACCATACCAAATTCCGGCGCCGTGCTAGGCATGAACTGCCACAAACCCTGAGCGCCAACCCGCGAAGTTCCAGTTGGGTTTAGTGCGGATTCTACTATGGGTAAATATTTTAGGTCATCAGGAAGTCCCGCACTTTGGAGATAGGCTTCAAATATCGGGAAATAAATAGAAGCTCTTCCTAGCATTTTAGCGGTATACTTACGACTAGACTTAAGGTATCTATTCAGATAAGATTCTACGATTTCATCATAGTTGGGTTCTACAATACAGTCCAGTTGTTCTACGGCTAATTGGAGTTCGTCAAAGTCTAGTTCATAAGGTGGCTCTGCCCCCCGAAGTGGAGCGGAAAAAAGAATAGTCAGCAGTATAACTACATGGGTGAATCTAAACATGGGGATTAAGATTATGGTTACTAATAAAAGAAAAAAAAGAGAAAGTCGAAAATATTGCGGTAGTCCTTAACACCTATGCATCGTAGTATAATATCGCACTAAACTGTTGTGTGAAAGTAAAGGAATAACTTTTGGATAGGTCCTTCAAGTTCCTGTGGAAGTAGAACTTGTCTGGCTTTGTACCATATTAGACATAAAAAAGCCATTGAATCAATCAATGGCTTTTTTTATTGTACTGTACTAATAAGCGTTTGAATATCTACCAATGCTTGAGTACCAGAATTCATGTCTTTTAAACTGAATTGTTGATTTTCCAATTCTTCAGAACCAATGATGGCAACATACCGAGCGCCTCTAGCATTCGCATATTTCATTTGTTTCTTCATTTTGGCTGGTTCTGGATATAATTCTACTCGAATACCTGCTTTTCTTAGGGTATCTAGTTGCGTAAAGCCATAGTCATGTGCAGCTTGATCCATAGCAACAATGACCAAGTCCAAGGCACTTTCTAGATTATCCGGAAATAGATCCTTGTCCAGCATGACATCATAAATGCGTTCTGCGCCTAATGATACGCCTACACCAGACATGTTTTTTAAACCAAAAATACTGGTCAAGTCCGCATAGCGGCCACCTCCTCCGAGACTACCCATGTCTATATTTAGACCGACTACCTCAAAAATCGCTCCGGTATAGTAATTCAATCCTCTCGCTAAACAAGGGTCAAAAACTACTTGATTGGATAGGGAACAAGACGCTAAGTATTGGTATACTTTTTTAATTTCCGCAATACCTTCCTGCGCTAAATCTTGTCCTTGAAGGACTTCCTCAAATTTCGATAAATCTTTATGTTGGATTAAGTCAATGACTTGTTGTGCTGCAGATGTCGGAATCCCTTTCTTTACCATTTCATCGATAACGCCAGACTCTCCAATTT
>CAJXMP010000168.1 GCA_913056515.1 uncultured Lewinella sp. | reverse complement strand
CTTGAACGCTGGCGTTTCATTTAGAAGAATATTGATGAGTTATCTGAGCGTAGCCATTCTTTTAACGGGTTTACATCTCTTTGCGAATCACTTTGCTCTACCCGTTGCAAATCAAACGCGATTGAACTTCGAAAACACCTATATCTACGAGCAAAATGATAAAGGAAAAACCAGGGATATTCAAATGTATACCAGCCCAAATGAAAAAGTATACATAAGGAATTATACCAAAAAAGATTCAACAGGTCGAAACTTTAGGTTAACCCGATACGAAGATTTAAAGCTAGTCTATCTGCTTCAAGCAAAAAAGGTTAGCTGGAAAGAAGAACCAAATCGCTGGGAAATTTTCGATTATACGATACAAACCTTTGATGAAAATGAGGAAGAAATTGAATTTGGTAGGGGAGAATCGTTCGACACCATAATCAATATGCATCCTTCGGATTTTGTCCGATATATCAACCAAAAAGAGATGGTTACTACCTCGGACATGAATGAATTTATTGAACGGGAAAAAAGCAGGGGATTAGGTGGATCTAAAGCTTATGTAGTTGAAAAAGCTAGGCGAACAGCAGAATCTATGAGTATGATCCTACTCTGCATCCTTGGAGTAGCCGTAGCCTCACGAAAAGTCCGCGGGGGAACTGGTTTGCATTTGGCCATTGGTATTTCGATTGGTGCAGCCATGATACTAATGTCCAAGTTCTCGATAACCTTTGCCAATGGAGAGAACATCCCTGCCGCTTTAGGCGTATGGATACCCAATATTATATTCAGCCTAATTGCATATTATGCCGTAAGGAGCGCCCAAAAATAATAGGATAATGGGTAAAAAGTTTAGTAATACAATCATCCAATGGCACCAAGAACATCCGAGACCGCTAGCTTGGAAAAAAACCAAAGATCCATATCATATTTGGTTGTCTGAAATCATCTTGCAACAAACAAGAGTAGAGCAGGGAACACCTTATTATCTGAAATTTATCCGCCACTATCCAACTGTTGCAGACCTGGCGGAAGCCCCAATAGAACAAGTACTTAAAGATTGGGAAGGCTTAGGTTATTATTCTAGAGCTCGAAATCTACACGCTACTGCGCAATATATTCATAAAGAACTCCATGGCGTATTTCCGAATTCATATGCATCAATACTACAATTAAAAGGGATTGGGCCCTATACAGCTGCCGCTATTGCATCATTTGCATTTGACCTACCGCATGCTGTTTTAGATGGTAATGTATTTCGAGTATTAGCTCGTTACTTTGGCATTTTTACACCTATTGATAGTACCCCAGGTAAAAAGGAGTTTCAGCAACTAGCTGATGAATTATTACCTCCAGACCAAGCGGCGTTGTACAACCAAGCCATCATGAATTTTGGAGCATTACATTGTACGCCTAAGCTTCCAAAGTGTTCTGATTGTCCCTTGAAAGCACAATGCTATGCTTGGAATAAGGATAGTATTTCTTTTTTACCGAGCAAAAAAAACAAACTCGCAAAAAAAGATAGATTCTTTAACTACTTTGTAATTACTCATTCAGACAAACTGATGATTCATCAACGGGAACAACAAGATATATGGAAAGGCCTTTATGAATTCCCACTTATCGAATCTAATCAGGCGCTGGATAGAGTTGATATATTGAATTTGCTTAAAACTAAAGGTGTTGAAACCGCCCCAAAAGACTTAACTTTACTCGATGAGCGCAAGCAAACTTTGAGCCATAGAGTGATTAAGGCAAAATTCTTTAAACTCGAACTAAATAAGCAGAATTATCAGTTATTATTTAAACAAGGAGTGGCGATTGAACGCAGTCAATTAAGTCAATTTGCCTTCCCTGTGATTATTCGAGAATTTTTAGGACAAAACAAAGTGCAAAGCAAGTTCCTTTTTTAACCATTTACAAAAATTAACAAACATGGTCAATAGAGTTATTTTGATCGGTAACCTAGGAGCAGATCCGGAGGTAAAATCATTAGAAAGCGGCGTAAGTGTAGCCCGCCTAAGACTTGCAACTTCAGAAAGTTATAAGGATAAAAATACCAACGAGTGGAAAGAAAATACGGAATGGCACACCATTACACTGTGGAGGAATCTAGCTGAACGAGCTGAATCAACGCTACGTAAGGGTATGCAAATTTATGTAGAAGGCAAATTAAGTACTAGGAAATGGACTGACCAAGAAGGGAAAGAACGTTATTCCACAGAAGTGGTTGGAAATTATCTAAGAATTATCAATAAGCGAGAAGCTGCTGATACAGGTGGATTCACGCCTGCTGCCACGCCAACCGTACAAACCCCAGAATCCAATACAGAAAATAGTGGTTCTACACCAGCTATGGAAGATGATCTTCCATTCTAAACAAAAAAGGGTGATTCTAAGGATCACCCTTTTTGTCATTCCCTACATTTTAACGCAATATTCTATTTAAAGCCACTTTTGATTTTTAATTTTATCCCTATATTGATGCTATTGTATAACTAAATATCATTTGTGGACCTAGATCTTCCTTCCAGTTTAATTGATCGAACCTTCATTTTATTAAACAGTCAAAGCGGTGCGCTTGAGACTGTCGATCCAGGACTTTTAGTTATATATTCCCTGCTGCTTGTCGTTTTAATTATTGGATCAGCTCTAGTTTCAGGCTCAGAGGTTGCCTTTTTCTCCTTATCTCATAATGAATTTGCCCAACTAGAACAAGAAGAAGGTAGGCGAGCTAAAGCAATTCTAAAACTCAAGGAAATACCTAGAACTTTATTAGCAACTATTCTAATTGCTAATAATTTCATCAATATTGCTATTGTCTTAATATCCGATTTGATTGTTGAATTGAGCCTAGGGGATACTCCTTTCACACAAGCATCGGCCTGGCTTTCTACAAATACCAATGGCTTATTATCTGCAGAAACTTGGTCAAATGTATTGTCGAATTCCGTAACTATTGTGGGTGTAACATTCATTTTGGTACTATTCGGAGAAATAACGCCAAAGGTATATGCGCAAGTCAATAAAATGCAGCTGGCTAAATTCATGGCTCAGCCTCTAGTATTTATGGTTAAGATATTCAAGCCCCTCTCCTCCTTTTTAGAAAGAGGTTCTTCACTTATCGAAAGAAGACTAGAGGCTAGAACAGGTGCATTATCCCCTTCCAGAGAAGAGATTGATCGAGCGATAGAATTAACAGTGGTAGATGATATGACTGGTAATTCAGAAATTGATATCCTTAAAAGAATTGTCGCTTTTGGCGATGTTTCTATCAAGCAAATCATGACGGCTAGGGTAGATGTGATTGCTATTGACGTCAAAAGTAACTTTCATGAAATTTTAGACAGTGTTCGAGAAAGTGGCTATTCAAGATTGCCTGTTTTTGAAGAGGATTTTGATAAAATTACTGGGATTCTTTATGCCAAAGATTTACTACCCTACCTAGAAGAGGGCCCTGATTTTGATTGGCACCATTTGGTCAGAGATAATCTCATATTTGCGCCGGAGGCCAAGAAAATCAATATCATGCTGAAGGAATTCCAGAGTTCCAGAATGCACTTAGCTATCGTGGTAGATGAATACGGAGGTACACTCGGCATAATAACCCTAGAGGATATTCTAGAGGAAGTGATCGGTGACATCAAAGATGAGTTTGATGATGAGATTGAAGTAGTTTATCAAAAATTAGATAAAAATAACTTTATTTTTGAAGGCAAGACGCTCTTAAACGATATCTACAAAATACTTGAAATAGATTCAAACTACTTTGAATCTATAAGAGGAGAAGCCGATTCCATTGCCGGATTAATACTTGAAATAGCGAAAACCATACCAACTATTAATACGGAGTTTAGATTTAGATCCTTCGTTTTCAAAGTAATATCCGTGGATAAAAAACGTATTAAGGAAGTAAAAATCACGAAACTCTAATGAGGAATAAAATTATTCTAGCTTGCTTAAGCTGCTTAATATGGGTAGCCTGCACAGATCAAAGCATCTACACTCCCAAACCGAGATCATTTCCAAAGATTAATTACCCAACGAAAAGTTTTAAGGACTTTGAAGAAAACTATTGTAATTTTTCTTTCCGAATGCCTGCGTATTTTGACATTCAGAAGGACACCAGTTTCTTTGAAGCCAAACCAGAAAATGAATGTTGGTTTAATCTTTACGTAGAGGAATTTGATTGCACCCTCTACTGTAATTATTTGGAAGTAGGTAAGAATAAATCCTTCGATGAAATAAAAACAGATGCGTTCAATATCTCAGACTACCACAACAAACGAGCTACTTATATAGATGAGCTTTTATTGAAAAATGAGTTTGGCGCCGAAGGTATAGCCTTTGAAATTGAAGGTCCTGTAGCTTCGCACTACCAATTTTATTTAACCGATTCCTTACAAGAGCATTTCTTTAGAGCGTCCTTATACTTTAACGCTCAAGCTAAACCAGACTCCTTGAGACCAATGTTAGACTTTGTAAAGGAGGATTTAGACTCTATCATCTATACCTTCAAATGGAATTAAAAAAGGGGCTGATTGTTCAGCCCCTTTTTTTACCTGATTAAGGTTAATTCCCCTAAAATATATCGAACCTTATTACTATCAAAACTGGGACAATAAACCCCCACTCTATAATAATAAACATCCATTGGTGCAGGTACTGTTTCATTTTCCTTGATGATATTACCATCCCAAACTCCTTCCAAATCAGTATCATCTGAAATGAGGAATACCTGTTCCCCCCAACGATTATAAATCTCCATTGACTTCAGTTTTTCAAACTTATAATCCTCCAATATTCCGAAAGAATCATTCACTTGGTCACCATTAGGAGTAAAAATATCTGGCAGGATTACTTGATCCATTGCGCAACCCACATTTTCAAAAAAATAGGACCCTGAAATTTCATGAGAACAACCATAAATGTCCTCATATAATACACTATAATCTAAATTATTTAAGCCTGTAAAACTGGTAGAATAACAAGTATCACAATCTGTTGATACATTACCCTCCCATTGGATCATATTACCCGTTGTAACAGGGTTTCCAGCATTATCAATAATACTTGCGATAACTGTTTCACCAAAACATACCGTGGTATCCAATGGACTTATAGAAAAGGTCTCTGTAGATAAAATTAACTCCAAGAAAATAAGGGTGTCGTTATCTGCTGGCCCATCAATAAATATGTCGTAAACGCCAGTCTCTGTAAATACTTGACCTTCAAAGAAAAGAGTATCATTTAATGAACACAGAAAAAGAGCAGTATCAATCTCTGTTGTATCCATTGGAATAATAGAAGTTATTCCGTTCGCTCTTAAAACTGGGGCCTTAACGCCAAGGAAAGCCACGATCCAACATAGGATCAGGATTAACTGTTTTTTTCTAAAGTTCAGGGTGTTCATTATGCTCAAATTTGTGCTTTGCTCACCTCAAAAGTAGAGTTAAAATTCAAAAAATACCTTACCCTTAGCCATTTTTTCACCCTTAAGTTAATTTATCTTTCTTGAACAAATCGAAGCTTAGATGTTTCTTTCATCTTGCGAATGACTACTTCTGTTCTTCTATTGAATTGGTGTTCTTCGTCTGAACAATCTACTCCATCAGTACATTCATTTCTAAGTTCAGATTCGCCTTTACCAATACCTTGTATTCGATTTGCTGCAATACCTTTTTTCACTAAATATTGTTTCGCTGATGCAGCACGCTGCTCAGAAAGTGCCTGATTATAAGCTTTATCCCCTCTAGCATCGGTATGTGCAATCAAATCTATCTCCATACTAGGATATTGATTAAGAATACTTGCCAATGCATCTAATTCTTTGGCATCTCCTGCTCTAATGGCTGATTTATCAAAATCATAATAAATATCATCTAAAACTATCGTAACACCTTCTTTCAAGGGTTCACTAATGATGTCTGACCGAACATCCAGTTCTAATTTTAGCTCTAATCCAGACAATGATTGAGCATCTTGTCCAATTACTGGAATAGATAAACTTTTCGGCTCAAAAGCGGAAGCTAATGAAGTCAAAGTATATTTATACCTAGGCTTCAAACACAATTCTAATTGACCTTGTCCATTAGAATAGAATACCTTTCGAGTACGCTCTGTTTCATCATACAATTCCACTGGTATGTCCGCAAGTGGCTCTCGAGTAGAGCTATTGATTACCTCCGTAACTTGCAGCAAGCAATCCGTTTTTATTAATGGGATAACCAATTCTCTTGTATTCCTGCT
>CAJXMP010000167.1 GCA_913056515.1 uncultured Lewinella sp. | reverse complement strand
GCCATTTGATGGGCTTTTATATTCAAGTCATAGTCCTTTTGGTCAGTTTGAATATTTTTGATCATTCTTGAAAGGGATTGTTCTTTCAGATCCTTTTGGTAATGTTGTTCTCTTTTGTTTTCTAAAAAAAATGATGTACTGATTCCAAGGAAAATAATTAGGAAATCCAAAAAATAGGTTCTGGCCTTCTTATTATTTGCAGTCATAGTACTTGTTGAGCTGGTTAGAGCTAATTAACCTGTATCTACAATATACTAAATTGAATAAAGTCATCCGTATAGGGTATAAATAAAAAAGCCCTTTTCGAATTCGAAAAGGGCTTTTTATATAGCTCGATTGTATTATTTCTTTTTAGCGGTTTTAGCACTTAGTGATTTATTTTTCAATAAATCAGAAAGAATTGGTGTCGCTACAAAGATAGAAGAGTAAGTACCCACAAGCACACCAATTAATAGTGCGAAAGAGAATCCTTTAATACTTCCTCCACCAAAGATGAATAAAATCAATACTACGAATAATGTAGTCAATGACGTAATTACTGTACGACTCACTGTAGAGTTAATCGCTAGATTAATTACTTCTTCTTTGGACTTACCTGTATAGGTATTCGTGTATTCTCTAATCCTATCGAATACTACCACCGTATCGTTAATGGAATAACCAATAACGGTAAGGATAGCTGCAATAAATGCTTGATCAATCTCCATAGACCATGGGAATAGTCCCCAACCAATAGAGAAGATACCCAATGTAACGAGTACATCGTGGAATAGAGCAGAAATTGCACCAACAGAAAATTCCCATTTTGAGAAACGAAGTAATAGGTAAAGGAAAATGATTGCTAGAGCAAATAAGCCCGCCTTATAAGAAGATTTAGCAATATCATCTGCAATAGTAGGACCTACCTTTGAGGAAGATACTATATGCGTGTTACCAGTCGCTTCAATGTCTCTGAAGTCTTCTAAAGAAACTTGATCTAATGTTGCAATTCCTTTGTGAAGTGCCTCCATTACTTTTTCTTCAGCATTGTCTTCTGTGCTTTCAATTAGATAAGAAGTTACAATGTTATATGTATTTCTTGTATCAACTGCTTTTACAACCGGTGCATCACCGAAAGAAGCTGTTAATGCCTCACGGATATCATCTGCATTTACTTCTTTAGCGAATTCTACATTATAAGCATATCCACCTTTGAAGTCGATTCCTAAGTCAAATCCTCTTACAGCCATAGAAGCAATACCTCCAAGAATAATAACTGCAGAGAAGATATAAGCGCGTTTTCTTTTGCCTAACCAATCAATAGTTAAACCAGTAAACGCATTCTTAGAGAATCCAGAAGCAAAGCTCATAGAGCGTCCTCCTTTCATCCATTGCTCAATCATCAAACGACCAACAAGTACTGCAGTAAAGATAGATGAAACAACACCCACCATTAGAACTACTGCAAATCCTTTAATTGGACCAAGACCAAAGTAAGCTAATACCATTGCGGTTAGGAAAGTAGTTACATTGGCATCGATGATGGCAGAGTATGAATTAGCAAAACCATCAGAAATAGCATTCTTAACTGATTTGCCTAGATTCAATTCCTCTCTAATACGCTCATAAATGATTACGTTCGCATCCACGGCCATACCGATGGTCAATACAATACCTGCAATACCAGGAAGGGTCAATACTGTTCCAAACTGAGCCAATACTCCAAAGATGAAGAATAGGTTCAGCAATAGAGAAAGGATTGAAACAACACCTCCAGTACTATAGTATGCAATCATGAACAATAGAACCAATGCAAATCCAATCAATAAAGCTTTAACTGAACGCGCAATGTTCTCTTCACCTAATGAAGGTCCGATTACATTATCCTGAATAATCTCTACCGTGGCAGGTAACTTACCTACTTGAAGGATAGAGGCTAAATCTTTTGCTTCTTGAATAGAGAAGTTTCCAGAGATAGAAGAACGACCTCCAGTAATAGCTTCGTTAACTCTTGGAGCTGAAGCTACTTCATTATCTAGAACGATAGCAATTTCTCTATTTCCGTTATTGGCTGCAATTTCAGTAATGTTAGCCCATTTGCTAGCTCCTTTGGTATCCATTACAAGTGTAACTTCCATTTCACCTGTTTGTGGATTAGGGCTACTAGCAGCAGACTCCACATTTTCACCAGTCAATGGTGCTTCACCTCCGAAAGGTACTTTTACACCATAAAGCATGTATGTGTTAGTTGCTTTGCCTTCTTCATCAACGATAGGAGAACGACCCCAAAGGAATTTAATATCCTGTGGGAAGAATCCTTGAACATCCTCTCTCGTTAAATAAGCCATTACAGCATCTCTGTTGTTTTTATTGGCTAAACCAAATACTGGAAGTCCACCAACAGATCCGTCATTAATAGAGAACTTATCAAACAAAGGACCACCTTGAGTAGTCGCTAGTGTGTCAACACGTTCAATTTCGCCTAGAATATCATTACCAAGAGAATCTTTTCTGTAGATGGTGTCGATCGTTAATCCACCTGCGTAGTTCTCTGCTGTAATTAAATACTGGTTAGCTTGGAAGAAACCATTCGTCACTGCTGCATCTGTAAGATTGTAACAATCCCAAAATGCTAATTCAGCTGTAGCTTTCAAGAATGATCTTGCACGTTGCGGGTTGTCAATACCTGGTAACTCCACTAAAATCAGGTTACGAGCCTCATCTAGGGTTACATTTGGTTGTGCTACACCCAACTTATCAATACGTTTCTTCAATAAAGAGAAGGTACGTTGCACTGTTTCTTTAGACAATTCTAAAAGCTGACGTTGAATTTCTCCATCAGAAGTGTTGGAATTCACTTCTAATTGCTTAGATCTTCTAAATACCTTAGATAAAGGCTCTTCAGAATTAGCTTTCCAAGCTCTTACAAATAAAGTTACATAGTCCGATTGCTCTGATTTCAGGGCCTCCGCAGCTTCATCTAACGCTTTTTCGAATGCGGGATCCTGATAATTGTAGGCGAGGGCTTTTATAAACTCCCTGAGATCGACCTGTAAAACAACTGACATACCTCCTTTCAAGTCTAGTCCTAAAGCCAATTGACTTTGCTTTAGATCCTGATAGGTAAAATCGTTAAGTAATGGGATGGAAAATACAACCTCAGTACTCATTGAATCCAAAAATTCAATGCGTGCTTTCTTTTCTGCATCCTCTCTGTCTTCCTGGTTCTCGATAGACTGAGTAATCTCCTTAGCGTATTCTTCTGCTTGTTGCTCTACCTTATTTGTAGGTAGGATTAGCAGATATTGGTAAAAACATACCAACGCTACGACTACAAGAAAGAACCTTACAATTCCTTTTCCTTGCATTTTGAAAAATTTTAATTAAATGAAAAAGCGTTAAAAAAATAAAATTAAAGATTAGACCGGATTAATAATCCATTGATTGTCAACTCGGTCTGAGGATTCAACTCATTTTTAAATAGTTGAAAACTTCGCAAATATAAAATTTTTACCCTTTTTTCAGAATAATTAAAGAGTGAATGTGGTGGGAGGGAAGCTGTATGACGCAAATTTTAAGGCAGTATGGCTAATGGATTGCCAATTACTGCCTTAAACAGCTTGAAAATTATTTATTTACTTGATTAAGCGACCAATCATAAGGTGCAAAAGTAATGGATGCATTTGGAGCAATTCGTATCCTAGTAAATGGATTAACATAGGCCTGTAATGAGCCAAAATCATCCGCATACCATTCGAAGATTTTCGATAGCACTAAATCATTTGGTCCAAGGACGTTATAGTTTCTATTATTGATAAAGGCAGTTGCTTGTTCTTGTAGTTGTTGCTCCAAGTTTGCTGCATTATATGCCTGGTTAAGTAGGGGTGGGCAAGAGTTCGCCGCACAGTTTACTGCAAAGTGAATTCTAGGTTCCTTAAAATTGGTTCGAATAATTTCGTGTTCAATCCCATTTAATGAATAGGTGTTTGTGCCAATCTTGATCCATTTTACATCCCAAATATTACCGTCTGCTAGCTCCGTTATGGATTGGATAGGGTATTCCTCTAAGATTGCTTTAATGGTAAATGCATTGTAGGCATTAATCCAATAGGATAAACGCTCATCTTTAGACCAGGTTTTTTTATCTGGATGATTGGTTTTAAGTACAGTCAAGTACTTGTCTAATTTTGCTTCATCTGCCTTAAATCCTTTATAATTAACCCGACCCGTTTGGCTCACATGCTTTTGTAATAATTCATCAAATACCTGATGAGATATTTGTGCCTGAACCACAAGAGCAGTAATCAAACAAATTAAAAAGGAAAGGGACAGCTTAATTTTCATATCCAATTAGTTTCTCTCAAGTAAAGGGAAAATCTGGAATTATCATATGGAAAGCATTGGTTTTAGGATTTTTTTAATGTTTTCTTAGGAGGATTTGATTCAAGTATTACTTTAAGTAAAGTATTGGAATCCAATTATTTACAAGTGTTTTAATGTATAGCATTCCTTATTCTGCTTATTTAGTCTAAGCTATTCAACTGATTTAAATTTGTACAGTGCTTGAATAATACATATGGCAGGAGCGCATTGGCTATCAGTAAACCTCCTATCTTAATCTATCAGTATTTGCATTACAGCATTTTTGCTAGCCTATTATTCTTGTATCCTAATCAGTAAACTGATTTTTTGAAAAATCTTTTCTGTATATATTTGCAAATAATCTTGCTTTTACCTGAAATAAAAATACCTTTCCAATCATTAGTAGAATGGTAGTATTTCATTGGTTTTAGATCGAGTGAAATTTTTCAGTGGACGAAATGAAGATAGATGTCTGTAATAGTTAAGGATTTGGTTAAGGTATTTGGTGAACAAAAAGCTGTTAATCAGATTTCTTTTGAAGCAAAAAAAGGTGAAGTGCTTGGATTCTTAGGACCTAATGGTGCTGGGAAGTCAACTACTATGCGTATGATTGGGGGCTTCATTCCGCCCACTTCAGGAGAGATTTCGGTTTGCGGTATCAATGTGTTGGAGGATTCATTGTCTTCTAGGGCTCAGATAGGTTACTTGCCAGAATCTAACCCCTTGTATTTCGACATGTATGTAAAGGAGTATCTCTACTTTGTTGCCTCCATCCATAAAATTAAAAACAAGAAGGCTAAAATTGCTGAGGTTATTGAGATGACAGGATTGGAGCGGGAGCAAGGTAAGTTAGTCGGTACGCTTTCTAAGGGATACAAGCAACGTGTGGGACTTGCTCAAGCCATGATTCATGATCCCGAGGTACTTATCCTAGATGAGCCAACCTCAGGCTTAGATCCGAATCAATTAGCAGAGATTCGTGCTTTAATCAAAAGACTTGGAGAAGAGAAGACGGTTATCTTTTCAACACATATCATGCAAGAGGTGGAAGCTATCTGTGATCGAGTAGTAATTATTAATAGAGGAGAATTAGTGGAGAATGAAGCCTTATCAGCATTACATGCTAAGCATCAAGCTGGTGGTCTTCTGCAGCTTCAAACTACCGAGGCACTAGATCAATCTATTCTGAAAGGATTTAAAGGAGTAGAATTAATTGATCAAAAGGGGATGAATCGTTATCAATTGTCTTTTAATTCTAAAGACGATTTAAGGGCCTCATTCATGGAGTACCTAATCAGTAAAGAGGTCGGTATTATTGAATATGCTTCAAGAGAAGTACCGATGGAACAAATTTTCCAAAAACTAACCCAGTCATAATGAAAGGAGCTTTCTATCTATTCATTTTATTAATAACTGGTTCGAGTTTGAGGGCTCAACCCTTGAATGGAGATTTTAGGTTTGAGAATGGTTTTTATAGTACGCACAAACATCTGATTAGTAATCAGCCTAGTGTCCATCCGGATAGCACTCGCTTTGAAATTTTGGCAAGTGGTCAGACCGGTAACCTTTTCGCTGCTTTAAAGACTGCTCAGGATTCAACTACTTTTTTTGATGACATACAATATATCGTTGAAAATGGGAGAGTGTATATCAATGCTAGTGAGAACTTGAATGGACTGAATCGGTTTGTGCTACTTTCTGTGCTAGGTAAGATTGCCATGTTTGAAAAGGATTTTGAATATAGAGAGATGATAGACGTAAAGGCGTATAATCCTTTAAATGGACAACCCTTTCGAGAAGGGCAGGTGGAGAAAAAGACGAGGAAGACTATTCCATTTTTATTGATTTTTGAAACGGGCGAGATTTTACCTTTTACCTATGATTATTTTCTAGCAAGTATAACAGAGGATGAGCGTTTGGTAAATCAGGTTAAACAAATTGACCAAGAGGATAGAGCTATGA
>CAJXMP010000166.1 GCA_913056515.1 uncultured Lewinella sp. | reverse complement strand
TTGGCCTTACAATATATTTGTAGTCCACCTGCGTTGGTTTGTAGTACGGTTTATAGATGTCATTAATAATTATACTTAGATATTGCGAGGACTCGAACCTGCTTTTCTGGGGGCATGAACCCCATGCCTATACCTTTCGGCTTAATATCTTTTATAACAAACAACGATAACTTTATTGATCTAAGTATTATCTCTCCAAAATTAATATAGTTTAAAACTATAACTTATGTTTATTAAGTTGCTGACCCATAATGCAAAAGGTACGTAATCTTATATTACTGTATTGATTCAGTTATAGTTTCATCAATTCCATCACTGTACTTAAAAGAAATATAAATTCTTATGATTACACTTTTTAATTTTTTGTGAATTATATAATAAAAACAAACACTAAAAATGTTAATTTGAAGTATTTGTTGGTTTTATTTTCTTTTTCTTCGTTTTTTTCTTTTAAAGTTTGTTTTATTATTATTTGATTTTGAAGAATTAAATTTATCTTTTTTAATTTCTTTTTTTGGGCTTAAATCTAAATTTTCAATATCTTCTATTGGTGCTAAATTAGATTTATAAAGAGACACTAAAGATTTAGCTAAATCTAATAATGAATAATTTTCAATTAATTCATTAATTAATTTATCATCTATTTCAGATTTTGATATAGATGAGATTTTATTTAAAAATTGAGCATTCTCATTATCCTCAATTATTGTTTTTGATAAATTTTTTCTTAATTTAGGAAAAATTTTAGCATGCTCTATTATTCTATAATATGTCTTTATACTGTTTGGAGAAAAAAGTATAATACTTAAACCATGTTTACCTGCTCTACCAGTTCTCCCACTTCTATGAATAAGAGTTTCAGAATTCCTTGGAAGATTTGCATGAATAACAATATCTAAATCAATTATATCAATCCCTCTAGATGCTACGTCAGTCGCTACACATACTCTACAACTTCCGTTTTTAATGCTTTGAAGCGCTTTAAATCTTTCTTCTTGTTTGAGTGCACCTGATAAAGCAACTGCATTAACTCCTCGGTTATGTAATCTGGAATGAAATCTTGTAACCTCATTTCTTGTAGAACAAAAAACAATTATTGTTTTATTTGAATAATACCTTATTAAATTAAAAGTATAATTTTCAATATTTAAATAAAAACTACTCATTACATACTCTTGTTGACCTAACTACACTATCTGAAACTTGTCGCATTAATTTGGGTATCATAGTTCCCCCTGTTGCAGACCTTAGTGCTCTCATAATACCATCTTCTGTAACTCCTTTTTCTAAAGTTGATACTGCATTCCTTGGTCGTACATTTGGTCTTGGTTTGTGAGCATGACTAACTGATCTCATCAAATTAGGTCTGTGGCCATTATTTTTAATTTCCTTCTCAATCAAATCAATTCTTGGATCTGCTTCTACCGTATTATTTGGCCTAACAAAACTTTCTTTGTTAATTATTCTTGCAATACTTTCACATGAAAAGCTTTTGTTGCACGCTTCTTGCAAGTCAATACAAATCTTGCATTACAATGTATATCTCGCAAGATTTTTGTGAAATATTCCTGCAAGGTAGCCAGGGTGGGCATGTTAAAAACAAACGTGTTTTTAACATAGGTTTTTAACATGTTTTTAACGTTATTTAACATGAGTTTTTAACAAGTTTTTAACATGTCTCAATTTTTCAGGTAGAAATGAGTGGTGGTCGCCCTCGAGATCCAATTTGGGATTTTTTCAAAGAAAGACGGGAACTGGGAGAAAACAAAGCAGAATGCAGTTGTGGAGACATGTTGACACCCACAGAAATGAAAGCCGCCCAGAATCTCATTTTGAGTGATTACCCACATCTCTTTTCTGATTTTATTGAGTATCTGGGGTCAAGAAAAGATGATTACAAAGAATCATTTAGTAAAGTCACCTGCAAAGTGGAAGATTTCGTTAAGGCCCAAATGATCACAGGCCAAATTACTAAAGGCATCGGAGACCTAGCTCTGATGTTATTTGACCTGCCACCGTCTTCAGCTGGGATCGAGAGGGCATTCTCGTCGCTGGGTTACGTGCACAGTGACATACGTAATCGACTCGGTCAGGAAAAGGCTACGAAGTTGGCTTTTATCATGAGGATGCTCCATTCCGAGGGAAAAGATGATTAGAATGTTTAGGGACTTTTGCTTTTGTTGCAGTTTTACTCTATTTCACTGGCTATTGTTGCGTAATAGTAGAATTTCCGAAAAATTTAATTTTTTGTGTTAAAAACTTGTTTTTTACGTTTTTAACTGTTAAAAACCTTGAAGATGTGTTAAAAACACCACCCTGTTCGCCAGGTTTGGAAAAAAGCTTATCCTAACTTGATATTTCTCAGCAGATCTAACAAAGAATATATAATTATCGCCTGATGAAGGTTTCACGAAATGCATTCTATACGAAACAATACAGAAGTTAGAAACAGTAGTACAACTACTTGGACATTCTCCAACAACCAGCAACAGGCAGGTAGCGGTTACGAATCATCAGGTAGATTTGCTGCTGATGACGGTCTATGGGGATTCAATATGAACGGCACCGCCGATGGTAACGCTCCTGGACCTAACTTATCATCGGGCAGTGGTTATGGATTTGGTAACTACAACGCTGGTGATACCTCCAGACAATATGTTAGATGGGGAGGACAATCATATACTTCTAATACATACCAAGGATATGTATTTGTACAGTATGGATAAATAGTGATATAATATAATTTTTCGTAAGTACCATGGACACTGAACAACTAAGAAAGAATTTTGAAGAGCAACTTGCAAATGCTGATAAGCAAATTAATGAACTAGAAACTAATCTAGCAAAAGCAAGAGAGTACAAACTAAAACTACAAGGTGGTCTAGAAACTCTAGATTTGCTCAACCCCACAAATACGGAAGAATCGGATTCTAATGCAGAGGTTTGATTTATTTGCCACTCCTTTCTTCTCGGGATCTTTAGGAGCGGATACTGATATCATAGAACAAGCATTAAACGAATTTAGAAACATTGCTACACCTTTACCTCCAGATGCTGGAGGATCTAACGTTGGTGGTTGGCAATCTGGTGGCATTAAATTATCAGAACAATATTTTGAATGTCCACATTTATTTCAAAAGATCTCAAACGAAATAGTTAAAATAACCGAAATATCTGATAAACCACTTAGGTTTAATTCTTGGGTAAATATTAATACCAAGGGATCGTACAATAGGAGACATTCCCATTTAAACACTAATTTATTTTTAAGTGGTGTTTATTATTTAAGAACTCCAGAAGGATCGGGGGATATAAAATTCTGGGATCCCCGAGGTCATTGGGTTCATGGAATGAAAGATCACAAGTTTTTCTATAATGGAAATAGTTATTTAACATATACTCCAAAACAAGATGATTTGCTTTTATTTCCTTCTTGGTTAGATCATGAAGTTGATGAGCACAAAGGTGATGAAGAAAGGATTTCCATAGCCTTTAATGTTGCCTATGATGAGAATGCCTAAATAGTATTAGGGATTTTGTATTAAGATACATGGCAAAGCCATCTACTAGACAGGAGTTAATTGATTACTGTAAGCGTCAGTTAGGCGCTCCTGTATTACAAATTAACATTGCTGATGAGCAAGTAGATGACCTTGTTGATACTGCCATCCAATTTTATCATGAGCATCATTATGATGGTCTTGAAAGAATGTATCTAAAGCACCAGATTACTAGTCTAGATGTGACTAGATTTACCACACAGAATGAAGTAACACAAACTATAGATCCAGATGCTACTGGTTGGGAACATAGAAAAAACTTTCTAGAAATTCCAGATCATGTAATGGGTATTAGCAAAGTATTTGGTATTTCATCAAACTTTGTACGTAATAGTTTATTTGGCATGTCCAATCAGTATTTTCTGATGGACATGTTTTCTTTTTCTAACGGTTTTAAAATGGGAAATTTCGACTTGACCAATTTTTATATGGTCAAGCAATATTTTGAAACTTTGGATATGGTAATTAACACTGGTGGTTTCGTCGAGTACAGATTTACCAAGAGACAAGATAGATTATATGTCGATATTGATGTAAATCGTCTCAAGGAAGGAAATTGGATCTTAATTGATTGTTGGGGTGCCGTAGATCCAGATACTTATACTCAAGTATATAATGATACGTTTATTAAAAGATATACCACTGCTCTAATTAAGAGACAGTGGGGAGCAAACTTGATTAAGTATAATAATGTTCAACTTCCTGGCGGTATCACTCTTAATGGTCGTCAGATCTGGGAAGATGGTAACAATGAAGTACAGCAACTTGAGTCAGAAATGCTGACCAAGTATTCCCTACCACCAATGGATATGATCGGATAAGATGCCTACTAGTCCTTATTTCCCAACTTACTATGGAGGTCATTCTGGCGAGCAAAATCTCGTTCAGGATCTTGTTGACGAGCAGATTAAACTGTTCGGATCTGACATCTATTATATGCCCAGGACAATTCTGAAAGACAATACTTTGGATGACATTGTTTATTCTAAGTATCAATCACAATTTCAGATTGAAATGCTTCTTGAAAATGTAACTGGTTTCGGAGATACTTCAGAATTTATTAGTAAGTTTGGTTTACGAATTACAGATGAGGTAAAGTTTAGAGTATCCACAAGACGCTGGGATGAAGCGGCATCTGGATATAATCTTACTGTAAATGGTAGACCCAATGAAGGGGATTTATTATATTTCCCTTTAACACAAGATTTATATGAGATCAAATTCGTAGAAAGGGAAAACCCATTCTACCAGTTTGGTAAATTACAGTTTTACACAATGACTGCTGAGATTTACGAGGTAGGAAGTGACGATATCTCGACAGGAGTTGCTGAGATTGATGAAATTGAAACCTTATTCTCTAGTGCCATTGCTCTCACCATGGCAGTTGGCGGTACTGATAACTTCACTGTTGGGGAGACTGTCACGGGAAGCACAACTGGAATTACAGCAGAAGTGAAGTCTTGGGATTCTGACACTAGAGTTTTACAAGTGATCAATAGAACTGGAACTTTTGCTCAAGGTGAAGCTATAACTGGAAATGATAGTGGATCTGTCCATGTAGTGGGTACATTTAACACTCTAAATAATACTAACAGCGAGTACGATCAAAATTACGAAATCGAACAAGAAGCTGATAATCTTATTGACTGGGGAGAGAAAAACCCATTTGGTGAGTATGGTAACTTTATGGATTCATTCTAATGCTAGGGCAACATTTTTACAACGAAGCAATACGTAAAACAGTTATTGGTTTCGGTACATTATTCAATAACATTGAGCTAGTGAAGAAAGATCCCAACACTGGTGATGTGTTGGAGGTGGAAAAAGTTCCTCTTGCTTATGGTCCCAAACAAAAATTTCTCACTCGTTTAGAACAAAATCCAGATGTAGATCGTAAAGTTGCTATTACTTTACCTCGTCTATATTTTGAAATGACTGATATTAATTATGATTCTGCTCGTAAGACGAGTCCTGTACAGAAGTACAGAACTACTATTACTGACGACGGCACAGAAGTTAAGACACAATATGTTCCAGTACCATATGACATGGCATTTGAGCTTGGCATTATTGCCAAAGATCAAGATACTGGACTACAAATTTTAGAACAAATTTTACCTTTCTTTCAACCCAATTTTAATATCACTCTCAATATGATCAGTGATATGGAAGAGAAAAGGGATATTGCTATTGTACTAAACAATATCAATTATGAGGATGATTGGGATGATAATTTTTTAAATCGTAGAAGCATTGTTTGGACTTTGAATTTTACTGCCAAGTCTTATATTTACGGTCCTTACAGTAACAACGGTATTATTAGAAAGGCAGTTATTTATGAATCTATTGGAGATCTTGCCGAAAGTAGGAGATCTGCTTCTTATACTTATTCACCCAAGGCATTGGAAGATAAGAACAATGATGGCGTCATTGATGCTGCCGATGATGAATTGATTATTAGCACAGACGACTTTGGATTTAATGAAGGCATAGAACTACTATGAGCAAGTTTGAAGATAACATGGAAGACATTTTCGATATCGAAGTTAAATCGACTGACATTGAACCATCAAAACCAAAACCCCCCAAGGAAGAGAAGGACGATCAAACTAAAGACTATGAGTATACCCGTGGGTCTTTGTACTCTCTCATAGACAAGGGCAGAGAGGCGCTAGACGGTGCCTTAGAGGTAGCACAGGAATCTGGGCACCCTAGAGCGTATGAAGTCGCTGTGAACGCCATGAAGCAGGTAGCAGACGCCACTGACAAACTCATCGATCTTCAGCAGAAGATGAA
>CAJXMP010000165.1 GCA_913056515.1 uncultured Lewinella sp. | reverse complement strand
AGCGAAATTCGTTTTACCAAATTTTATCGCCATCTGCTCAAGATCAAGGCGTTTGGATTCACCAGGATGCTTGGTTTTATTTAGGTGAGTTTGATGCTGGATCTAGCACTTGTTATGAGCTTAATCGAAGAGGGCACGGCGTTTACGCTTTTGTTTTGGAGGGAGAGGTAGAGATCGAAGGGCAAGATTTAAATAAGCGAGACGGTTTTGGATTATGGAATTTGGAAAGCTTTGATTTTGAATCACTTACCAAAAGTCGGGTGTTACTCATGGAAGTACCTATGCATTTAGGGTAAGTTAAGAAGACCATAAATTAAGTGTTAGAGCTTGTAGATAGGGCTTTTTTTACTATCTTGACCCCGTTATAATTGATTATTACTAACCTCTAATACAAACAGATTTATGAAAATTGTTACTAGAATTACACTTTTTCTATCTATGGTAGTATTGTTCTCTACAAACGCATTTGCAGTAAAGAACAACCCAGCAACTAAGCAGATTGCTACTGAACTTGCAGCAGCTACAAACAGCCCTGAGTTCGCTACATTAAACTTGGAATCGTTTTTAACGATGACTCCAAACCAGTTTGAAGCATTAACTGGTAAAAAATTGAACCTAAAAGAGACGGTTCAATTGAAAATGGCTCAAAAGAAAGCTAAGAAAGCTTTGAAGCAAAAGCCTGCACTTGATTCTTCTATTTACGTTATTTTAGTTATCCTAGGTTGGGGATTCCTAGCTATAGGACTAAATGATGATTGGCAAGGAAGTGACTGGTTGGTTAACTTATTGCTTACAGCACTATGTTGGTTGCCAGGTGTTATTCACGGACTTTCTAAGAGAAGTAAGTGGTATTAATCGATAATTCTAATTAATTATCGGAAAGCAGAAAGGTTCTCCTTTCTGCTTTTTTAATGAAATGAGCTATGAAGAAGACTATTGATTGGATTTGGACAGTGGCCTTGATTCTTTTTCCATTTGTATTGTGGATTTTGCCCGCTGACACCTTCGATAAAGGAGGAATTGCCCTTTGTCCGTCTAAGTTATTGTTTGATATTGAATGTTTTGGCTGTGGCATGACTCGGGCTATCATGCATATACACCACTTCGAGTTTACGGAAGGCTTTTACTATAATTATTTTAGTTTCGCCGTGTATCCTTTCTTAGTATATATGTGGTTTCAATGGACCATAGCTGCTATGAAAAGAAGAACTTGGTTGGCAGCAGATTTTAGCCTGATTAGCCTATTAAAAAAGGCAAAATAATCCAAAATGTTAAGGTTGGATCTTTTCAAAGCGTATAGCTGGTTCGGATGGTAGAATTAACTATATTTAAACCATATCGGTTTTTGATATACCATAATTTCAATTGTAAGCAGAATTAGCACTCAACTTAAGTTAACATTGATAGCAGACTTATATATTGGAATTCTATCACTTGAAGCGCATAACCCAATAATGGGTTATGCGTTTTTTGTTGGTCGTAATTTTTAGAAGATTGATCTGAAATGTATATTCATAATTGATTATTCACATAGATTCACGCCAAAAAGATGAAATTTATACCACTATTTTGCTTGACACTGATTTGTTGCTTGAGCACAAGCCTTACTGGACAATCAACTATAACCGATAAATTAGATACCTTCTTAGATGTTTTGGATGAAAACCAAAAAGCTATGGGCAGTATTAGTCTATATCGTGGTGGTCAGCCTTTTTATCAAAAAAGTATTGGGTTTGCTGATGTTGAAACGGGCACAAAGGCTAATGAGCAAACCTTGTATCGAATAGGTTCCGTATCTAAAATCTATACTGCAGTAATGATCATGCAGGAGGTGGAGCAAGGACGACTGTCTTTATCAACTACTTTAGATAAATTTTTCCCAGATTTGGTCGGTGCATCAAAAATTTCAATAGAACATTTATTAAAACACCAATCGGGCCTGTATAATATTACAGACTCTACCGATTATGTGCTTTATTATACTGAGGCACAGGATCGGAAAGCTCAGTTGGCTAGAATTAATGCACATCAGTTGCAATTTGAACCTGGTGCTGAAATGGCCTATTCCAATTCCAATTATATTTTGTTGACTTATATCCTGGAAGACATCAATCAGCAGTCCTTTTCAGAACTACTCAATAATAGAATTTGTGCACCTTGCCAAATTACTCAGACTGGGATTGGGCGAGGCATTGATGTAAGCCAGGGAGATGCGCGTTCATACGCATACATGCAAGATTGGAGTGTATTCCCTGAAACTCATCCTAGTGTATCAGTCGGTGCTGGCGCAGTTTATTCAACTGCTAGTGCTGTGAACCAATTTCTATCTTGTTTATATAGAACAGAAGAGCTTTTAAATGCCGCCACTATAGAAAAAATGCAAGACATGGATAAAGGTTATGGCCTTGGAATGTTTACCATTCCATTTTATGATCAAGAGGCGATTGGGCATACTGGTGGTATAGATGGCTTTCAATCAAATGCCTTTTATTTTCCAGAAGCTGATATGTCTATTGTTTATTTATCCAATGGGATTAACATGCCATTAAATGATATACTGATTGGTGTTTTGAGTATTTTCTTTGAACGTCCATACGAGATTCCGAATTTTGATCAAGCGAACACCTTAGATTCAGATATATTAGCCTCTTATGTTGGAAATTACTCCAATCCTAATTTCCCTCTAGATATCAATATATTTTTAGATGGGGATCAGCTTGCCGCTCAAGCTACTGGTCAAGGTGCTTTTAACTTGGAATACAAATCAGCCCACACCTTTGTCTTTACACCCGCACAAATCGAGATAACATTTAACCCTGAAAAGAATGAAATGTATTTCAAGCAAGCAGGTCTAGATCTGATCTTTACAAAAAAATAAAATAGAAGGCTCCTAAGGGAGTCTTTTTTGATATATTAGGGTATGAGTGAATTAGTGATTTGTTTTAATAATAAAGACCCCTATCCATGGAAAAAGGCATTGCAAGAAGCTTTACCTGAATCCACTATTCATATATGGGAAAAGGGACAGCATTATGGGCAGGCAAGTATGGCCTTATGCTGGTTACCAAACGAAAATATTCTTAGTACCATGCCCAATCTACGATTGCTACAATCTGTGGGGGCAGGGGTGGATTTTTTGTTTAAGTTAGATTTAGGAGCACATCCTCCACACATTGCCCGAGTAGTGGATACCTCTTTGTCTCAAGATATGTTTGAATTTTTATTGGGCTTATTACTTTCAGATATGAAGCGGTTGGGGTATTATCAAATACAACAAGGTAAACAGCAATGGTCTCCGCAATCGTATAGTCGTATCGGGCAAACAAAGGTCACCATAATCGGTTTAGGACAGATTGGATCATTTATTGCAACTAAGTTGCATGATTTAGGTTTTCAAGTCAGTGGATATGCCCAAAATAAGAAAGATATAGAAGGCATTCATTGTTTTGATGCAACAGATGGCTTTGAGGCATCTGTTCATCAAGCAGATTATGTTGTTAATGTATTACCATTGACGGATGCTACACAAGGCTATTATAACAAAGAGCGATTGGCTGCAATTAAGCCTGGTTCTACCTTTATTAATATTGGTCGAGGTGGTCATGTAATAGATGAGGATTTGATTGAAGCTTTAGACGACGGAAAGTTGAGTCAGGCTTATTTGGATGTATTTCACCAAGAACCACTTGACCCTAGGCATCCATTTTGGACAAATCCGAAAGTACATATAACACCGCATATTGCAGGTGTAACAAGTACGGAAGCAACGGTAAAGCAAATTGTTGCTAATTTTTTAGCGATTCAAGGTGGAAAGACTCTAATGAACGAGGTCTCTGTGAAAAAGGGCTATTGATATTTTGACTCAAAAGATCAAAACATTATCCTAGAACCAATCGTAATATTTCGGCCCAAATCATCTGCAAAATAGCGCTGCCTGTTTAGATAGTCTCTATATTGGGTGTTCAATGCATTGTCTATCCGAGTATAAAGTCTTATTCTTGTTTTATTCCAGATAACTTCAGTCGAGACTTGAGCATTAATTAAAAGGTATGCAGGAGGAGCAGCAGTGAAATCAAAGGTCTCATTGATATCTTTTTGCTCAAAGACATATACTGCTCCAATAGCTAATGTATTTTTTTCTAGTTTGTTTGATCCAAGCTTTATTATACGCTTGGACTCATACTCTGTATGAAATCTTAAATTGGAAGAAGGTAAATAAATTAAAGGACCTTGATTATCTAAGTCTACTCCTTCAATCCAACTGAATTGAAGCGTTGAACTCCATTCAGGGGAAAAGTTAATTTTACTGGTGACATCTAATCCACTCAACATAGCATCTAGCTGTTCATACTTAAACAGCGGAAAGGCTCCTCTAATGGTTAGTACATATTGTTGTTGAGGAACTAATAAAATATAGTTGTTTACGCGTTGTAGGAAGGAATGAATCTCTACATGTAGGATTTCATTTAGATCTGCGAAAAAAGTCAAGGAGCCCTTGGCAGATTGTTCTGCATTCAGATTGCGATTGCCTTCTTCTATGCCACTGACTCCTTGATGTAAACCAAAACTATACATTTCATTTATTGCAGGGGCTCTACTACTCAGTCCAAAACTAGTGGATAGTCCTAGGTGTTCGTTTGGATTGAATGTCCAAGAGCCTAATGCATTTAAGTTTAAAAATTGATCTTTTCTAGGGATTACGTATACTGGTTTGGTCTCTGATATAGAGGATACATGTTGGTAAATGTGATTCGCTCTAAGACCTAATTCAAGCTGATGTTTCTTTTGATCTAATGATAGGATTCCGAATAAGCCTGTTTCGGATGACACATAATTAGGAATGAGTGGAAGGATTCCAGTATCAATGTCATTATCGTTGTTTTTAACTTGGTTTTGAAGGCCTGTTTTTAGTGCCCAATTTTTTTGAATGGCTTTTTTCCAAATAAGCTCTGAATACAACGATAAATTAGTCAGATTCATAGTAGGGATATCTGTTCTATTACCTCTACGGATATCGAACTCTTTGCGTTGATTAAGTTGACCTGCGGTGGTAAAAGTTAATGTCGATGTTTGGCTTTGAAAATATGTGGCTTGTGCTTTTAATAAATGATGATGTACCGTCTGTTTTGGGGCATTTATTTTGTAACTAAAGGATTCCTCCGTAAAAAATGGAATGTTTCTGTCTATGGCCTGGTCTAGATCTGTGATGTTGCCAATATGAGAGCCTCGCAGTATCCCAATAGTACTATTAAAAGTACTGGCGTAGAGGTTAGATGTCCATTTCGAATGGAATGTCTTTTGTAATAGAAAAGATAGATTCGCTTCTTCTGCACCAGTATTGGTCAAATAGTAATCTGGAGTATTTAGGTCTCCTCTTTTTTTAATGGAACCAGTTAATTGCCAAGCTGTTTGCTCTTTGGATTTTTGCAGTTGAGTAAATAGGGCATGCCCTTTTCCATTGGTCTGGTAAGAATAGCCTGCCTGTCCGTGTAAATGCGGGTCTGGATTATTTATAAAAGGTTCTACTAGGATGATGCCGCCAAGATTAGATCCGAGATATTCTAAAGCTGATACGCCTTTGATTATGGTTATTTTATTTGCTGCCAAAGGGTCAATTTCAGGTGCATGGTCATTACCCCATTGTTGACCTGATTGAGTGATTCCGTTATTTAATAAAGTAACTCTATTGCCATACATACCTTGTATAACAGGCTTTGAAATGCCAGAGCCACTTTTGAGTGAGCTGACCCCTGAGACTTTTTCAGTGAGGTCTGCTAGACTATTTTGGGAAAAGTCCTGAATGGTTTCTTTTCGAATGGTGAATTCATTTTGGGTTCCAGTTGGTTTATTCTTTCCTACCACCTGGAAGTCTTCTAGGATTTGAGCGTGGTGTTCTAATGAAATCAATAGGGTGGTATCATTATCCAGTTGGATGAAATATTCTACCGTTTCACATCCTACATGACTCACTTGGAGATGATACTCCCCTTCGCAAAGATTCCTAAATTCGAATCTACCTGCTGAATCTGAAATAGCTCCAAGCTCTGCCTCTACAAGTAGTATATTGGCAAACTCTAAAGGAGTAGTAGGGGTATGGTCAAACACCATACCCCTAATATTGAATTGGCAATTCTGTGCGAACATACCAATGGGTACAAGTAATACTATGATTAATATTTTATTGAACCTCAACATCAAATGTAACTTCAATATCTGTTTCACCACCTGCATTCGTTATATCTCCATCTGAAACACCTGAGGCATTCTTATCCGGTAGATGTCTTAAGACCAGACCGAGTGTGCCTTGACCAGCATCAGTAGTTGTAACTGTATTTTCTAAACCCACAGGGTTAGAGTCTCCATCAGCATCCGCATAGGCAATAGTTAATCCTACAACAGTTGTACT
>CAJXMP010000164.1 GCA_913056515.1 uncultured Lewinella sp. | reverse complement strand
ACATATGCATGGGCTATAAATGAGAGTTGTGCAAAGAGTAATTCTTGCTCCTCTAGAGAGTGATCATTTAGATGTAGATCTAAATTTTTAATTTTGTTTATTGTTGGACGTATTTGATTGGTAAGAAGAAGTTTTGGAAGTTCCAATGCTACATTGTTAATTATTTCTGTACTAGCAGTTGTATTGTGAACAGCTCTTAAAGGAGTTGCTTCGGGTAAGAAACCTCTGTTTGTTATATATTTTTTTAATCTGGCCATACTATATTTTAAATTAAATATTCTTTTTTTGCTTCTATTATTGCAAATGAGAATCATTCTCAATAATATACTAAACGAGAATCATTCTCATTTAAAAATCAGATGATATTAAACAATAAATTTAAAGTTTTTTTTCTTTTAGTATTTATTAACTTTGTTTGTAGTGAAAATAATTCTGATCTAGAAGAGCTTGTAGTCAAGGGTAAGGTTCTATATCAAGACCAGGTCAGTGCTCTAAAAACTCCTGTTCCGATACTCAATGTACCTCAAACTGTATCCATCATTACCGATGAAGAAATTTTAAATAATGGTTTTAGCAATATTGAAGACATTATTAGATTTGTTCCAGGTGTTACTAGTTCACAAGGTGAAGGGCATAGAGATGCTATTGTCATAAGGGGTATCAGATCTACTGCCGATTTCTATCAAGATGGGATACGCGATGATGTTCAATATATTCGCTCCTTATACAATGTTGATCAACTAGAGATACTGCGTGGTCCAAACGCCTTGCTTTTTGGCAGAGGTGGCACTGGTGGCATTGTAAATCGTGTTACAAAAAAAGCTGTAACTTCAGAAAACTTTACTCATTTGAATTTAGGGCTCAATACTTTTGGAGGGACAGATTTAGCAATAGATAGTAATCATATATTAGGTATAAACTCTGGATTGCGTATCAACCTACATACCGATCAACTTGAGAATCACCGTGATTATTTCTTTGGTAATAGGATGGGTATAAACCCTTCATTAACACTAATTATGGATTCTGAGCTAACTCTTAACCTTTCATATGAATACATTAACCATGAAAAATTTATTGATAGAGGGATCCCTACGCTCAATGGTAGACCAGATACATCCTTAAGAAACACTGTATTTGGCAATCCTGATTTTAATTATCACACCCTAGAAGCAGATATTTATAGATTACAGGCAAGCTATCAAATGTCAGATACATTTAAGGCTAACTTTAACCTTACAGCAAATAATTTTGAGAAAGTTTATCAGAACATTTATCCATCGGATTATGATGGTAGCTTGATATTGATGGACGGGTATTTAGATCCAACCAAACGAGATAACTTTATTTTTTCGAGCAACCTTATAAATGAAATCAATTATGGTAAGGTTATTCATACCTTGTTGTTCGGTATTGAATACATTCAAACCACCAATAATAATTCACGTTTCGATGCATATTGGTCAGCAACTCAGGACGATACTGATTTATTTTCTATTTCAACACCTATCGACTTTGCTATAAATAGTAGTGGTATAGATACCTCTTTAAGTTACTTAACTCCTAATAGTAAAACTCATTCTGAAATAACTGTCTCTTCATTTTATCTGCAAGATCAGATAGATCTAAGTGAACGCTGGAAGTTGGTTATAGGGGCTCGATTGGATCAATTTGATATTAGTGTTGAGGATCACATCAGCAACACCTTAGAGACAAAAAAAGACAACACTTTATCTCCCAGAGGAGGATTAATATTTAAACCACAACAAAATGTATCAATGTACTTAAGTTACAGTGAAAGCTTTTTACCAAGATCAGGAGAACAATATAAAAAATTAAATTCCAGTGCAGCTCGTTTGGATCCAGATGTTTTTGAAAGCAAAGAAATTGGGATAAAGATACTTCTTAACAATCAATTAAACATAACAGCTGCTTATTTTAACAGTCAACAAATTAGAGCAGCACGGGATAATATATCTGGTGAAACATACAACATTAGGGGACTAAGTGTGGATGGTTATGAACTCGAAGTTAAAGGGGACATTGGACAAAACTTTTCATATGTTATTGCCAGTTACACCTCATTGAATGGTAAAACTCAATCAGGAGGCACACCTCGAGAAATCCCTGAATTTACTTTTTCTGCTAATGCCCAATACCAGCTAACAAATAAACTTAATCTTGGTTTTGGTTATTTATCGCAAGGCGAATCATTAATTATGGATGACAATGAGGCTTTAACTTTACCTCAGTATAGTCGTCTAGATATATCTGGTTCATACAGCTATAGCGAACGGCTTACACTGCGTCTACATCTTGAGAACCTGTTCGATGAACTTTATTTTCCACATGCCCACGCCATGCATCAAGTTAGCGTAGGTGAACCATTCAATGCTAGGGTCGTATTTAGCTATTATTTTTAGTCCAATTTTCATGTGCTAATAGCTAAAAATAGATAAACTACTTAAATGAAATTAAATTTTCCTCCAGTCATATTATTGCTTTGCTTATTGCTGCAATTCCTATTAATTGGTGTTGCTCCAATTGCTATTGACCTATCGGTACTGATTGGACTCTTGATGATCTCTTTTTCTATATTTTTAATTATTTATTCCTTCATTGAGCTGAAAAACCATGAAACGACTTATATTCCTGATGGTGAGCCTGAGCAATTAGTAACATCTGGTCCATTTGCCTATTCAAGAAACCCAATCTATCTTGGCATGTTGGGCGTATTAATATCGGTAGGATTGTTTTCTCAATCGCTATCATCTTTTCTTATACCGATTTTATTTATTTTTATCATTGAAAATACCTGGATTAAACATGAAGAGAACAAACTAAAAACTTTGTTTGAAAAAGAATGGAAGGATTATGCCTCTAAAACTAGAAAATGGCTTTAGGAAAGCTGTTTCTCTAAGATTGATTTCCAAGCTTCATACTCAGCTAATACCTCTTTACTCTTCTCTGTGACTGCTCTAACTTCTCTCGTCTTTGCTTGTGCCAGAACATCTTCTGAACAAAGACCAGAGGCAATGCCAGCCATCATAGCAACTCCAAGTGCTGTAGATTCTTTGTTATCGGGTATTAAAACACTGCGATTAATACTGGTTGCCAAGTGTTTGGTAAACCAATCATTCTCTACCATGCCACCATCTATTTTTAATTTTTCTACCTGAATATTATCCTTTCTTAATGTTGCAATAATATCTTTAGTTTGAAAGCTTATAGAGGCAAGAGCAGCTGTTGTAAGATCATTTTTATTTGTATCTCTAGTTAAACCATGAAAGGATCCTCGAACATTTGAGTCCCAGTAGGGCGCTCCTAATCCATTGAATGCTGGTATAAAAAATACCTCATTACTTAATAAAGAATTATTTAGAAAGTTTTCTGAATCTTTTGCGGTTTCAAAAAACATTAATTGATCTCTTAACCATTGCGTAATGGTTCCTGCTGAATAAATGCTGCCTTCAAGAGCATAATTAACCTCTCCATTGAAAGCGTAGCCAATAGTAGTTAGTAATCCTGAAGATGATTTAACGATTTCATGGCCGGTATTTACCATCAAAAAGCATCCAGTACCATATGTGCTTTTAAGATCGCCCTTGTTGATACAATGTTGTCCAAACAATGCCGCGTGCTGATCACCTAAAACCGCTCTAACTTCGATGTTGTTCATTATCTCCAGGGCACCAAATGATGAATCAGATGGCATGACTTCAGGTAACATTGAAGCTGGAATATCAAACAGGTCAAGGAGATCTTGATCCCATTCACAAGCATGTATATTGAAAAGCATGGTGCGTGAAGCGTTTGTAAAATCCGTTTTATGAATTGTGTGATTAGATAGCTTGTACATAAGGTAAGTATCCACAGTACCGAATAGAAGCTTCCCTTGTTTGGCTTTATCCCGTGCACCTTCAACATTATCAAGAATCCACTTGATTTTTGTTGCTGAAAAATAAGGATCTAGAATTAGGCCAGTTTTATTTAATATTTGTTCTTTCAGATCAGGCGAACCAATGCTCGAGCAATATTGATCGGTTCGTCTATCTTGCCAGACTATAGCGTTATAAATAGCTTTACCTGTATCTTTATCCCAAACAATAGTCGTTTCTCTTTGATTGGTAATTGCTGCACACTCAATCTTCAGAGATTGAAAGTTTTTTAAAGTGTTAGTAACACTTTCTAACAATTTCTCGGGATCTATTTCTACCCAACCATTATGTGGGTAGATCAACGGATACTCCTCTTGCTTTGAATCAATTACAGAGCCATCAATATCAAAAATTATTGCTCTTGAGCTTGTGGTGCCTTGATCAATTGTTAAAATCATCTTTTATGAGATTAACAAAGATTTTAATTTTTTTCCTAACTTTAATCTTTATCTTTAGTTGTGCTTCAACAGAAGATACTTTGTACGAGACCGAACGGAAAGCAAAAATTGATAAACTTAAAAACGAATGTGATTTTGTATCTGTTGAGTATATTGAAGGAGAAGAAATTTATATCTGTAACACCAGTGGCTCTAGAATAAAAAAATCAACCGTTCCACCAGTTGACAATGAAATAAAAGAGAAAGAGATTCCAGAACAGCCATCAAATGGATAAATACACAATATATAGTAGAAACGTGTGTTCGTATTGTGTTGCAGCAAAAAACCTTTTGGCATCAAAAAATCTAGATTTTATTGAAAAAAATATTGATCAATCACAAGATTTTTTTAATGAGATGCGCCAATTAGCACCCACTATGAGGACTGTCCCCGTGATCTTCAAAAATAATGAACTAATAGGCGGGTATACTGAGTTATTAAATACCTTTAATGACTAACTTTGTTTTTTACGATACTGAGACTACAGGTAAAGATCATAGAGATTTTATCCAAGTAATCCAGGTAGCTTCTATTTTAACAAACAGTCACCTTGAGCAGATCAATGATATGGACTTATCTTGTAGACCATTGCCGTGGACTCTTGTCACAGCTGGAGCACTTCTGACTAATAAAAAATACGATACATTTAATAACCCAAATACTCATTACGATATGACATGCCAATGGTTCAATGTTTGGTCTAAATGGTGTGCACAAGAGCCAGCAACCTTTGTAACCTATAATGGTCTTTTCTTTGATGAGGAAATTATAAGACGACAATTTTATTGGAATCTTATCAATCCTTATATTACGAATACAAATGGCAATGCTCGGCTAGATTTATTACCAAAAATGTATGTGCTTGGTAAATTTTATGAAGATAAATTTACAATACCTCAAATCAATAACAAACCTTCCTATAAATTAGAACTGCTAGCAAAATCACTTGGAATGAATACTGCTAAAGCTCACGATGCACTAGCTGACTGTATTTTTTTACTGGAATTACAAAAATTAATTAAAGATATAGCCCCAAATTTTTATCAAGAAACAATTTCAAGTTGCAGTAAAACCAATCACAAAGAATGCTTAATAAATAATGTGTTGCATTTAAATGTTACAAGGTTTGGAAATTATTATCCTTTTACTGCTCTATCTTCATATATGTATGATCACCATGAAATACCAATATTTAATTTAAATTTTGATCCACAAGATTACATTAATATGAGTTTAGGTGAATTAGAATCGGCTATTTTTAATTCAAAGGATTCTCCTATTAAGTGGATAAAACTAGGTAAAACACAGCCTACCGTAACCTATAATTCTCTGAAAAATGACGATGTTGACTTGGTCCTGGATGAAAGTTATGTGAGTCGCGCTGAACAGTTAAAAGATAACCAAAATTTTATCGATAAACTCTTTGAACTCAGAACTGCACAAGAAATGCCCCAATACGATAATTCTAGTTATGAACAGCAGCTGTATTCAGGTGGATTTCCAAGTAATGCAACTTACGATGCTTTCAATAAATTTCATCAAGCCACAACATTAGATGAAAAGTTAAGGATCATTAATCTATTTCCAGAACAGCGATATAAAGAATTTGCGTGGCGTATTTGCTCGCAGTTTATGCCTAGCGATGTACCTCAAGATTTCATTCAATATTGTTATACTTTAATTGATCAAAGGTTTAATCAAGACGGTCCCTGGCCCGATGCTACAAAAGAATTATCCAATGCTAAGGAATTGCTTAATTCTGTGACAGATCAAGCTGAAAAAGCTTGTGTAAAAGAAGTTATTGATAATATTGAGAAAAATCTTAAATAATTTAAACATTTACTTAACGTTTAAAATTTTTTACCTATACTAGGCGTTGACAAAATAATGAAACAATTCAAAGGGCTGCTTCTATTAATTCCATTCTTATTATTTTCTGATATTCAGTTTGATGGTTCAGTTGACCAAGATGAATGGCAAAATGCCGTTAGATACGACATTAATGTTGAAACTAGACCCAGCTATAACACACCAGCAGAACACCAAACCGTTGCCTATGTCAT
>CAJXMP010000163.1 GCA_913056515.1 uncultured Lewinella sp. | reverse complement strand
GTAATATTGCTCCAATCTGGATTTCAGATAATTGGCATTTAGAATGGCAAACTTTGTAGCATCCGTCATGCCTGAACCTCCGAGCATCTTACAATACGCATAAGAAATAAGGAGAATTAGCGCACTGCCAAAGGGCGCTCCCGAAACAGGGGCAATACCAGACTTTCCACCAGTTTTAATTAAAGGGTGACCCGGTAAAAAAGGAGATAGATGCTTTGCTACACCAATGGGGCCAACACCTGGTCCTCCGCCTCCATGAGGAATCGCAAACGTCTTATGCAAATTCAAATGACATACGTCTGCACCAATTCGTGCAGGATTCGTTAAGCCAACTTGAGCATTCATATTCGCACCATCCATATAAACCATTCCTCCACGCAAGTGAATATAATCACAAATCTCTCTAATAGAAGTTTCAAATACACCGTGAGTGGAAGGATAAGTAACCATCAATGCAGCTAGATTATCCTGATGCTCATCTGCTTTAGCTTTTAAATCCGCTACATCAATATTTCCTCGCTCATCACAAGCCACCACAACTACTTTCATTCCAGCCATTACTGCCGATGCAGGATTAGTACCATGCGCTGAGGAAGGAATAATAGCAATGTTACGGTGAGTATCTCCACGACTAATGTGATACTCGCGTATAGCCATCAATCCGGCATATTCACCTTGAGCACCTGAATTAGGTTGTAAAGAACATGCCGTAAATCCAGTAACCTCACACAATGCTTGACTTAACTCCTCTAAAATAATATGGTATCCCTCTACTTGATCTTTTGGAACAAATGGGTGTATAGCAGAAAATGCAGGCCAAGAAACTGGAATCATTTCTGATGCAGCATTTAACTTCATAGTACATGACCCTAAAGAAATCATAGAATGTGTTAATGACAAATCCTTATTTTCTAAAGACTTCAGATATCGCATCAAGCCTGATTCTGTATGATAGGTATTAAATACTGGGTGTGTCAAATAAGCAGAAGTTCTTTGATTCTCAGCTGGATACTCAGATACGCCTGAGAGGTCCCAATTTCTATTGACTTGTTTACCCGATACCGCTTCAAATACATTTAGTAGCTTGTCTAAGTTATCAGCAAAAGTGGTTTCATCTAAAGAAATCCTTACTTCACCTGTCCCATAAAACAGATTTATTTCATGAGCTGTTGCAAGCTGTTGAATCTGTGCGACTTGGTCTTGACTTACAGCAATTGAAATGGTATCAAAGAATAAGTCATGATTCAAGTTGAAACCTAGTTTATTCAATTTTTGAGCCAAACATACGGTTGAAGCATGTATTCTTTGAGCAATAGCTTTTAATCCTTGCGGTCCATGATATACCGCATACATTGCAGCCATATTGGCCAATAATGCTTGAGCTGTACAAATATTAGAAGTTGCTTTTTCTCTACGAATATGTTGTTCACGTGTTTGTAGCGCCATACGTAATGCAGGGTTACCATCTTTATCCGTAGAAACTCCTATGATACGTCCTGGAATAACACGCTTATATTTTTCTTCTGTTGCAAAATAAGCTGCATGTGGACCACCAAAGCCCATGGGTACGCCAAATCGTTGTGTATTACCTACAACGGCATTTGCACCCCAAGCACCCGGTTCTTTTAATAGCGTTAAACTCAGTAAATCAGCGCAAGCTATGATAAACACTTCATGCGCTTTCATACGCTGTACGAAAGCTTCCGGTATAGTAGCATCACCACTTTTACCAGGGTATTGTAGACCCACCGCAAAAGTGTGTTCATTGGCTTCGTATTGGTTATAGTCACCAACCACTACTTTAACACCTAAAGGCACCGCTCGAGTTAAAATAACATCTTTAGTTTGCTCAAAAACCTGCTGATCGACAAAGATTTCATTGAACTCATTGGTTTTAGAGCGCTTATTCTTTTGAGAAAAGAACATGCTCATAGCCTCTGCAGCAGCAGTTCCCTCATCCAATAGGGAAGCATTTGCAATGGGCAAACCCGTTAAATCAGACACTAGGGTCTGGAAATTTAATAGGGATTCTAGTCTTCCCTGTGCAATCTCAGCTTGATATGGTGTATACTGTGTATACCAACCTGGATTTTCAAACAGATTTCTAAGAATAGGTGCTGGGGTAATAGTCCCATAATATCCCATTCCGATATAATTATCATAAATCTTATTCTTGTCAGCTACAGTTTTAAGTTTATTTAAATATTCAAACTCAGACTCTGCTTCTGGAAGATTTAATGGCTGTTCCAATCGAATATTGGCAGGAACAGTTTCGTCAATCAATTGATCCAAACTCTCAACACCAATGGTTTGAAGCATGTGCTTCAAGTCTGTGTCTTTACTTACACCGTTATGGCGATTTGCAAAAGTATCTGTTGATTTAATTGTGCTCATATCTAAGCCATTCGTTTTTATTGATCAGAATATCTGTTCAACAGGATTAAAGATATATTTATTTCAAAGTTCCTATCATGTCTTCAGGTCTTACCCACTCATCAAACTGTTCAGCAGTCAATAAGCCAAGACTAATAGCAGCCTCTTTTAATGTTGTGCCCTCTTTATATGCTTTTTTCGCAATGGAAGCCGCATTATCATATCCTATTTTGGTATTCAAGGCGGTAACTAACATTAATGAATTATTTAAATGTTCAGTGATACGCGCTTGATTCGGTTCTAAACCAGCCACACAATTATCATTAAAACTCACACAAGCATCACCAATTAATTGTGCTGAAACCAAAAAATTATAAATCATTACGGGCTTGAAAACATTAAGCTCAAAATGACCATTCATACCTCCCACATTGATAGCCACATCATTTCCTAAAACTTGTGCCATGGCCATAGTAATAGCTTCCGATTGTGTAGGATTTACCTTCCCAGGCATAATGGAAGATCCTGGTTCGTTTGCAGGAATGACAAGTTCACCAATACCTGAACGAGGCCCAGAAGATAGCATACGAATATCATTACCGATCTTCATAAGTGAACATGCTACCGTTTTCAAAGCTCCATGGGCTTCAACGATGGCATCGTGTGCTGCTAAAGCTTCAAACTTGTTTTCTGCAGTAACAAAAGGTAGTCCCGTAAACGCTGCAATTTTTTCCGCCACCATGACATCATAGCCTTGAGGCGTATTTAATCCAGTACCTACTGCTGTACCACCTAATGCCAACTCAGACAAATGTGGTAATGTATTTTTGATGGCTCTAATACCATGATCGATTTGTGAAACATAGCCCGAAAGTTCTTGCCCAACGGTAACTGGAGTAGCATCCATAAAATGGGTCCTACCAATCTTTACTACATCTTTGTAAGCTTTAGACTTTTCTGCTAAAGTATCCCGTAATTTAACCAAACCTGGCAAGGTCACTTCAACCACCTTTTTGTAGGCAGCAATATGCATGGCAGTTGGAAAAGTATCATTAGAAGATTGAGAATTATTGACATCATCGTTCGGGTGCAAAACCTTCTCCGTATCAGTCAATGCACCACCCTGGATAACGTGCCCGCGGTTTGCAATCACCTCATTTACATTCATATTGGATTGCGTACCTGAACCTGTTTGCCATACGACAAGAGGAAATTGATCTTGAAGCTGGCCTGCTAGAATTTCATCACAAACTTTAGAGATTAAATCTCTCTTAGCTTCTGGTAAAACGCCTAATGCTGTATTCGTGTGAGCAGCAGCCTTTTTAAGGTAAGCAAAGCCTTCTATAACTTCTTTGGGCATTTGTTGCGCTCCTATTTTAAAGTTCATAATGGAACGCTGGGTTTGAGCAGCCCAATATTTTTCAGCTGGCACATCTATAATCCCAATACTATCTTTCTCTTGTCTGAAGCTCATCTACGATTAAGTTTATTCTACCGCAAAATTAATCTTTTGACTCCGAAGTACAAAAGAATAAATTCAGGATTATAGCAGATAATTTAACAATCAGATTTTTTGACAAAATTAAGAGATAGTAGTAGGAATTCCTTTAGCGGTAAATACTAGTAATAACAGAAACTTTTTAGTTTTGCATATGTTTCTTTTTTGGAAACAATCAATCATTAACCGAACAAAATTAGAAGATCATGGCATTTCAATTACCTGATTTACCGTATGCATACGATGCTTTAGAGCCAAATATCGATGCGCGCACTATGGAAATTCACCACGGCAAACACCACAATGGATATACTACTAAGCTAAATGCAGCAATTGCTGGTACCAATCTAGAAGGAAAAAGCATAGAAGAAATTCTAGCGAATGTATCTTCTGCAGGAGCAGGTGTAAGGAATAACGGAGGTGGCTATTACAACCATTGCCTATTTTGGGAAGTAATGTCTCCAAACGGAGGTGGTGAGGCAACTGGTGCAGTTGGAGAAGCTATTACTAAAACATTTGGATCATTTGATGCCTTTAAAGATGCTTTCTCTAAAGCTGCAGCTACACAATTTGGTTCAGGTTGGGCTTGGCTATGCGTTAAAGCAGATGGTGAACTATGCGTTTGTTCTACAGCAAATCAAGATAATCCAATGATGGATAATGCAGATTGCCCAGGAACTCCAATCTTAGGTTTGGACGTATGGGAGCACGCTTATTACTTGAATTACCAAAACAGAAGACCAGATTATATTGGGGCATTTTTCAATGTAATCAATTGGGATGCTGTAAATGCAAAATACGCTGCTGCCAAATAAATTAAACAGCAGTTAAAGTCAGTTAAAAAAAGCATAAGGTTTCGCCCTTATGCTTTTTTTTGAACTTAAAGCCCCAAATTAAGGTTTGTAAAATATAAGACTAGTGAATATATAGTTTTGTAAAAAGAACTACTATTTGCTTGTACCTCAAGAACATATATTTTGATAAACAAAATTTAATCCCATGGTAATAGCAGGAATCTTGTTATTCGTATTAGTATTACTGCGCTATGAAGTTATCTCTAAAGCGTAAAGAAAAAAGGCTCAGAATGATTCTGAGCCTTTTTTTATTGTTTTACCGCTTGATACATCATTTGAATCTCCTCTAAATCGAAGGTGCCAATCAAGCCAGACTGAAAAATAAATTCTTTATCATTCTGTAATATCAAATAGCGGAATCCATAATTCACAAAGGTGGAGTCTACCTTATTCTCATAAATAAACCCCTGTTCATCAGATTCCACAATTTTGGAGAAATATGTTCCACTTTCCACAAAACGCTTCTGCTCCTGTAAAAACCTAGCATAATCATTATCTGCCGCATCCTGGATTTGGACCAATACATCATAAGAAGTTCCATACTTCAACTCTATGTCCGTTGAAATCAGATTGTCCTCCTCTGTAATATCAACACTGTCTGGAGCCATGATTTTAAATGGTGCACCATATTTCATTAAATCGGTTTCTACAAGACTTAGTTGATTCCCATCAGAACTACAGCCAAATAGATATATGGTAAGAACAAGAAAAAGTAAATTTCTATAAGACTTCATTTTTGGTAATTTTATTCCAGTCAAAAATAACACCTCATCCATTAGAATAGAAAAAATAACCTACTTTTTAATGCGCTATTTCGTTTTATAAATCTATTTTAAAAATATACTTTATAAAAAAATGTAATAAGATATACACTTTTTTTTCCTTCAATCCGTGCATCATTTATATTTTTCATATATATTGAAGTATAGTTTTGAAATAAAACGATAACCACCCCTTCTGGTTTATAAATACAAACACATCAAATACTTAGGAAAAACAATATACCCCTCAAGTATTGCTAGATAGCTCATCTCTACACCTTTTGTTTTGTATTATTAAATAAACCCGATATGGCAAATTCAACACAAAAATCGTTGAAGCATAGTCATTCAATTACCAATATCAACCTAGAGGCTAGAAACAGAAATCTTGGGGGTAATGAAGACTGGCTTGAACCTTAAAATTAAAAATGGCTGGATTTTTATCCAGCCTTTTTTAATTGCTCTAATAACCAAGTTTTACCTTGGGTATTGGAATTGGAAATAGTACCTCGTAGCTTATCCAAATCTTTACTATCGTATCTATTCCAAGGATAAATCTTCATCAATTGTTTGGTGAATCTGACAAAATCCAAATAACTCGCTTTCTTATTGGCAGAAAGCTCTTCATTCCGACGAAGAAACACAGAGAATGAATCTAAAAAGGACTCTAGCAATTCATATGCAGTCCAACCACCGGAGATATTCTTCTCAAAGTAGATCTTTACAAACAAAAATCGCCATTGGATTTTATAACGAATATCGAAGTGCTTGTTAGCGCCATCTAACCAACCAATCGCTTCATCATATTGCTTCAGATTATAGCTTATAATCGCCCTACAATATCGAACAGCCGTCACACGAATATTTACACCTAAATATTGTTGATATTCTTCAATGAACATATTAGCATGTTCAAATTTTCCTGCCTTGATTGCGGCAATTACTATATTATTAAAAGTAGAATCCGACAATTGGCCATT
>CAJXMP010000162.1 GCA_913056515.1 uncultured Lewinella sp. | reverse complement strand
CCAGGAATATGCCGACCACAGTCTATACCATCCAGCTTTAATTGAATTAGATCAAGATTACTGGATATTTGAACAAGACGGCACTATTATAGCGGGAGTAAAAGTACGTCCAGCAACCTGGAAAATCGTAAATCTCCCAGGCCTATTTGGTAGCTTTTTATTGAAGCTATTACCTAATATGCCTCTATTGAAGAAACACTTTAACCCAACATCATTTAAGTTCCTCGCACTAGAAGGCATTCTATTGAAAGATGGTTATGAAGGAGCTTTACCTAAGCTACTGGAAGGCATTTGCTATGAATATCAGCAATCTATAGCAATGTTTTGGTTTGATACAGAGAGTAAGCTGTTTAATCGTATTCAAAAAATTTCTAACATGGGATTTTTAAGGAAAGTTTTGAAGTTTAAACCAGCTAGTTTATATATCAAATCAGATGGTTTGAGTGAGCAAACGGAAAAGTTTTTAAAAGAAACACCTACTTATATTTCCGCTAGTGATGTGATTTAATGCTATTGAGCGGACATATCAATATCGCCTAGTTTCACACCAATAAAATCTAAATCTAATTCATCCGTAAATAAATTAGGTATTTCTATTAATTCTACTGGATTCCAAGGTTGAGTTGGATTAGGGAAAACATAATTCGCATCAATAAATCTCCATTGTAAATCACTGGAGAATCCATCTGAAATTTGAAGAATCAATTGCTGCATTTCTACTATATCCATTGTGGTAATAGAATGGCTATTATTAACATCTGCAGCAAGTAAAGCATAAGGCGTATTTAGTGGATTTATACCTAAAATATGTTGAACAACTAAAACGATATCATAACTGGTAACTCCATTCGCAGCATAATCTGGTCTAAGACCATATAAAGCATAGGGTTCATAACTTGGATAAAAACCATTGTAATAACCCGCTGCATCGGTTAGTTCTATTGCAAAAGGATCATTGATATGAACTTCTACCTCGTCTATGCCCTCGCCATTAGGTTTAAACGCTTGTCCAGCTAATTCAAACACTGTATTTAAACAATAATCATTGGGATCTAAAAGGGTAACTTCAATAGGAATTTGTATAGTATTACCTCCTTCATCGCCCAACCAAAGGCTATAAGTACCTTGACCAAGGTTACTACAATCAAAGGTCATAGATTGCTCCAGTCCATCATCAGAAAAGGCAATCCAATAACTAGTACAATTATCATATGAACCTAAGTCAAAATAGTTTGCTTGGACAGTAACCGATCCAGAATAGGGTAATTCTAAAGTGATATTATCTACAATCACAGGGTTTGGGGGTGCACTATCCTGAATAGTAACAGTGATACTTTCGCTTGAAGTATTACCACAAGCATCCTCCGCAAAATAGTCAATAGTATACACTCCTGGTCCTACAAAACCAGCTGGCAAATCTGTTTCGTATGTCCAAGTTACATCTGGCGAACAATCTAATATTATAGGAGTCGGCACAGTATAATTTACACTACATCCTAAACCAGTTATAGCAATAACTTCTGAGTCCACCTCTATGACTGGATCAACTTCATCTATAACCGTCAGAATCTGCGTATCCAATAACATGGGTTCATCTGGATATGCACACCAATTCAAGGCAGACCAAATCCGTTGAATTTCATAACAACCTTGACTTGAACTTACAACTTCATCCACATAATTCAGCTCAATGATTTCAAAATCAACATCAATCAGTTCTGGCTCTGGAGGATCCATTAATACAGTATCTCCGCATTCAACTTGGATATCCTCTTGGAAAATAACATCCCATTGAGAATCATGAATAACTTCCACGAATTGAGTATCCTGAATACTTGGATTTCCCCATTCATCATATATGGTCCAAACTCTGTATAAATAGCCCGAACCACATGCATCAAGATCATACCAATAATCTGTTTGAACCGTTGGTAAACAATTATCTCCTAGCGTAATTATCCCAAACCAATCATTGAGTAATGCATCCGCATTATTGTCGAGCTCAGGCTCAATTTCTGAAACAAATATTGTATTACTAATCTGCGTATCAATAGGAATGCTGAGACTAGTTTCGAAAGTATCGATTACTTGTACTTGGCCAAAACAAACAGCCGCATTATCATTTACATCATAAACCATCAACTGTACTGGAATAATACCAACGTCCGTACAATCCAATTCATACAGGTCAGGGAATGTATATAATGCACCTATCCCACAGGCATCGGTAGATTGATTATCGAGTAAGTATGGATTAAATATACCTTGACCATTTTCATCTAGATATATTTGAGCATCTTGACAAATCGCATTTGGCGGAGTTACATCCTGCACGTGGACTATGGTTTCACAAGTAGTTGTGTTACCACTGTAATCTGTAAGTAATAGGTCAACTTCAAGACTGCCTACATCAGTACAATCTAGTTCATTAAAAGATTCATCAATAGTCATGGATTCAAGGCCACAATTATCAAAAGAACCGTAATCAATATCATCTACTTCTAAATTGGCTATACCAAATTCATCTAAGTATAGGTCTATATCCTTGCAAATACCGATCGGTTGTATCTCATCTTTCACCTGAATAAGTGCTTGACAGGAAGCAATATTACCACTGAGGTCTTCTACCAAAAGCTCTACTGACTGATAACCTAAATCATCACAAGTAAAAACCTCATAAGGTTCTACCCAAAGGTTAGATATGGCACAATTATCAAAAGATCCTGCATCTACTTCCTCCGGCTGAAAAATAGCTTCACCAAAAAAGTCTAAACTTAAGGTTAAGTCCTGACAGATTGGATTTGGCATTACCGTATCTGTCAGAAATAAGGTTAATGCGTCTTCATCAAAGCAGCTATTATTATTTCCATTTAATAAAATCTCCACAGAACCATTTGCTATATCCAAATCACCCGGATAATAAATAGCCTCTAGATCAGTTTCATCAGAAAACGACCCATCACCTAAAGTTGACCAGTAAAAGTTAGGTCCTTGTTCTGAAGAGGTTCCATTTAATTGAAAAAAAGCATTCGGACAATCTTCTTGATCCGCACCTGCCTCTAAGTAATCAGGATTTTCTAAGTTTATAGTAGCTGAATATACGGGAGGGCAACCATTAAATGCCGATAAAACGTAATAATTACCGCTAATAGTAGCTTCATAGGCTATCATATTGGCTCCAGGAATTACACTATCATTTCTAAACCATTGATAAAAATCAAACCCTTCACTTGCCGTTAAAACAGACGGAATACAATTGATAGGTTCAATGGTTGCCGTAATCTCTGGCACCCTATCCAAGCCCGAATAGTAGCCTCCCCAGCCAGCAACATTACTGTATCCGAATACCCCAGCATATAAATCATTATCCGAAAATACTTTAACATTGTCCTGCAAACCAAAAATCCGCCAACACATGTAGGTAGCCGCCCCATCAGGAGTCGCAAATAGAGGCCCAACTAAACTAATTCCATTAGGTACTGTGCCAATAGCCCCTGAAGCGGACAAACCAAAACTTCCCTGATCGCCCTCTATACTTACTTCAGCGGATACTTGTGTAATGACATTTATGGAGCCTATAAAGGATTTATTTCCGATCTTATGGATATCTGGAATTTCATTAATCTCATTGGAAGCTGCACAACTCAGCGGTGGAATGAAACAAAAGCCTTGTGTACAACACCCCGCATCAGCCATGATAGCTTGATATACGTAGATTGGCTTATTGGCACTTAAAGCCATCACTCCTTGTGCATCATAATACCAATTGGGATTTGAATTGATATCAGTGATATAATAATCACCTGCTTGCCCAAGAAATTTGGGTTGATTAAAATCATTAAATTTTACGCTGGTATTAGGTTCTGTAGCTACAATAATTACTTTTTCGTTGGGATTTGTTCCATTGCCACGGACAACTACATATTCCTCCCCAACCAGATTCACAGGTGCAATTTGATCCATCCCATAATCTCTACCATTGGATGTATTTACCATGTTACCATTAGAGCTACCCAAATTAACTGCCACATCTTCTGTAGAAGAAAGTAGACTGCCAATAAAAGCTTTAGCATCGGCATCAGGATAAGCACTATTATAAGGAGTTGTCGCAAATATTAAACTTTCGTATTGTTGCAAAACTACCGTATGTTCTGTTTGCCCTGTTCCCAAGCCCAATAAATTAGCATCGTCATCTAAGCCACTAATAGTAACAGCGTTATTATTCGCTAGGGACATCACACTAACAAAATTCAATCGATCGGGGAAGGAATAACCATTATCCAAATGTCCTGTATAAAAGCTGCGACCAATGGCAGCATTACCTTTTGAGATAAGCATCTCTGCTTGAGCTCCATTTGAAGAATTTACCCTTAGATTAGCGTAGATTAAATCATCCGCTTCAATGCGAATACCTTTATTGTTGATAGGCTGACCGAAACTACCTGCGGTACCAGCATTAGCTGCTACAAATACAGGGCTATTGAATCCACTATTTTGAAAATCAACAATAACAGGAGAACCATTCTTTACCTGATGATTTTCAAATAAGCCGTTTGGAAGGAATACCGTTACATTTACCCATTCTTCTACAGGTGTAGAAATATAAATTAGGGGCATATCAGGACTAGCTGAACCTGAATTATCAAAGTTAGCAGCAGCTAGAGGAGGAAAATAATGTTTTTTAGAGAGTTGTGCCTTAACTCCAAGATTTAGGGCCAAAAAAACAAACAAAAGAATGTTTTTAGCCATACGATTAAAATTTACATCAGAATTTATCTAAATATAAGCATAAATCAAAGAAGCGAGTCAGTAAATTAACCAACTCGCTTCCTTCATATGATGTATTAATTGTTGTTTTTTCTTGATATTAAAAACAACATTAAAAAACTTTGAACTGTATTTTTTACATAAATACAGCTAAATCATCACCAAATCTATTCAAAAACAATCTTCGTTGTTGAATAGAAAGATCCATAAGATGGATCAGAACTCACCCGAACAATAAATAAGCCTTGACCTAGCTCTGCGGCATGTAAACCCATATTTAATGCGTTAATTTCTTGCGCAAGCCTTACCTTTCCAGATACATCAATGACTTCAATTTGACCACCCATAAACTCCTGAGGAATAACCAATTGGATTTCAGAGTTTGATGGATTAGGTGAAGCTCCAATACTTAAATCTTCTTTAATTTGATTATCTACTGAAGCAGGATCTGCACATGCTATAGCCTCCAAAAAGACGCTTGAACTATCTATTACTTGAGTAGCAACAGCCGAACTTAAATCTTGAAAATAAGATACATGGCCTGGTGAATTCTCAAATATATAAACCTCTGAAGTAACACCCAATTCTTGGGCTTTCGCGTGAACGGCTTCTGGTCCTTGTAAACTTATCAAATCAAAACCAGCTGGATTTGCGAAACCAACACCATATGGGACAACAGGATCACCATCATCATGAACAGAAAAAATTGGCTCGTCATTTTCATCCATCCAACTTACATTGTAAATAGCTCCAGAGTACATTAATACACCTTGGATTTCAGGATTAATAGCTGTTAGATCATTAGAAGCACCCGGTATGCATATATCAGAATCTTTATGTTGTGCCATAAAATCAGGAATATCATCACCCTCATCCATATAGGCAGCCCATGCAGATGTTATACCTCCAGCAGATCCGCCACCTAAAAATATCATGTCGGGATCAATACCATAAACATCGTCAGTTTGTGCATCATTTACAAAAAATCGTATAGCACCGTAAGCATCCTCAATTGCATCAATAACCGATCCAATTAATGCTGTTGAATCAGGAAAAGGTGGAAATGGTCCGTCATACAATCTGTAGGACATTGTTGCTGATACATATCCACGTGAGGCAAATCCTCTACAAATATCATGCATCATTGCTTTATCTCCAGATACGAATCCACCACCGTGAATTAGCAAAACCAATGGTCTCTCATTGACACCTGTTTCATCAGGCTCAAAGATATCAACAAACAACTCTAGGGTCTCTCCAGATAAAGTTGTATTCTCACCATATTTGATATTGAAAGTTTCCTTTAGTGTATTAAACACAGGTGAAATATACCTTTCTCCATCACAATTTGGTGACTGTGCGTTAATAGTTGTCGATAGGACAACAAAGAAGATTAATAAATAAAAGTTGAAATGTTTCATGTAAAAAAGTTAGTTAGTAATTATAAAATATTTGCATCCTTATCTATCATCATGTATCTATATTGGAAAAGCTTGGATTATATCATTTGAATCATTTTCCATTACGCACAGGTCAATAGGAAATAATTTAAGTGATAATGAAGATAGATTGAAATTGGAATAGCTTAAGTTATTATGTGGAGCATGTCTATTATTAGAAGAGGAAGGGATCTTATTGATGTAAAAAGATATCACATCAAATGAATGTAAAGAGCTAAATGTTGTTTTAAGGTCCATTACACTAAAAACCAGTTTTGAATATTGCTTTTATTTTGTCATA
>CAJXMP010000161.1 GCA_913056515.1 uncultured Lewinella sp. | reverse complement strand
AGACCTTCATTTTATCTAATTTATCTCTGATTTTATCAGCTTCTTCATAATTGCCATTTTTTCTTGCTTGATTTCTCTGTGTAATCAATTGCTCAATTAGTTTAATTTCCTCAACAGAAATTGAGTTATCTTGATTCGAGCCCTCGAATATATATTTATATGTTGCTACTTCTCGGTCAATGTTTTGATTATCATTAGCTATCTTCTCTTGAAATACCGATAGAGCAAGAGGGGTGTTTAAATCATCCATCAGACATTTACCTACTTCGGAATCTACATGAAACGCAGGTTCAATATGATCAAAATTTTGAAGCTTAGAGGATATTTTTTTATGGATTGAAGCAGATTGTGTTAGCAATGTTTGAGACCAGGGTATGGGTTGTCTGTAGTGCGAGGATAAGAGGGCAAGACGTATTTCGTTGCCCTTAAAATCAGTTAATAAATCATCTAAGTAAATAACATTACCCTCAGATTTTGACATTTTCTCATTTTGTAAATTTAGGAATCCATTATGTACCCAATACTTAGCAAATGATGTTGGTTCTTCTGTCCCATGAAAGCCACAGGTTTGAGCAATTTCATTATCATGATGGGGAAATTTAAGATCGTTTCCTCCTCCATGGATATCAAATGGTACTGATAGTGTCTCCTGAGACATTACAGAACATTCTAGATGCCATCCTGGCCGACCATTGCCCCAAGGAGATTCCCATCCTGGCTCCGGATCTAAAGAGGGTTTCCACAATATAAAATCATTTGAATTCTTCTTATAAGATTCAACTTTAATACGAGTACCTTTAATTTGTTCTTCGAGCTTTCTGTCTGATAAAACTCCATACTGTGAAAATGTAGTGGTATCAAATAAAACGTTACCATTTACTTCATAAGCAACTCCTCTATCCATCAAGACTTCAATAAAACCTATCATGGATGGAATATAGTCAGTTGCAAAAGGTTGTTTATCTGGAGCAGAAATACCGAGCAAAAACGAATCATTAATGTATTGTTGAAAATATTTGTTGGTTAATTCATCAATAGATAAATTTGCCTCCTCACTGGCTGCAATAATTTTGTCATCAATATCTGTAATATTGGATACATAAGTAACTTTTGGGTATATACCTTTAAGAACTTTAGAAAGTAAATCTCCTACTAAAGCTGCTCTGAAATTTCCAACATGCAATTTGTTGTATACGGTTGGCCCACAAAAATAAATTCTTATGTGTTCCTTATCAATCGGTACAAAATCTTCCTTTGTTTTAGTAAGGCTGTTATATAGTTTCATTGTCATTTACTGTATGTCGCACTATTTGCTTGATGTTCGGAAACAGTAACGTATTCAACTATAATTTTATGTCCTAAAGATTTAATATGATCATCAATAAAATCATACGTCATTTGAGCAAATGCTTCGCAACTTATTCTTGGCACAATGACAATATTAGCGGAAACCTGATTAAGCTTTACTAACTCATCTAATTCAGGATCATCTTGTGCAAGAATTAATTTATGATCAAAGTTATTTTGCAACCATTCTTTTAGGAAATTAAAATTACCAAAATCATAAACCCAGTTTTGCTCATTTAATTGGTTTGCAGATAATCCAACTTCAAAAGCCAAACTATAGCCATGAATATATTTACAATCCGATTGTGCATTCCATTGGCGAAATGCACAGGAGTAACCTCTGTCATGACCAAATTTTTTTGTGACTCTATACATGTTCGTTAAAATTCTTTAATAAATGTTCAATTGGTAACCCATTTATGGCTTCTAAAGTTCCAGTTACACTGTTAAAAAGTTTATATCCATTTTCTTCAAACTTATATGCCCCACATGAATTATATGGTTCATCTAATTTTATGTAGTCCTTAATTTCTTGTTTCGATAATGATCTCATTGCCATTTCACTTGTTAGTTGCTCTTCGTAGATGATTTCTTTGTTTTTACAAAAAACATAACTGCCGATCAAAAAATGAGTTTTGTTGCTCAGTTCCATTAATTGATTACATGCAGCCTCACTATTTAAAGGTTTTGAATAAATCTTATCTTCTAATAGACAGATTTGGTCGCAGCCCAATATTATGTGATCTTCATAATCAGATACGCTCAAAGCCTTAGCTTTAGCTAACTCGTAACATAACTCATTTGGAGCAAGATCACCTAATTGATCTTTTAGCTGCTCTTCATTAATTGTGGGAGATGAAAATACAATATCCGAACTGTAGTTAGAAGCAATCTTTCTTCTTATATCGGAATTTGATGCTAAGACAATTTTCAAGATTAAATTAAATCTTGGGCAGACGAATTAGGTTTAAAAATTCATTCCTTGTACGAACGTTATCGTTAAATACACCCTTCATTGAACTTGTTACTGTAGAGGATTCAGTTTTGTGAACACCTCTGGTAGACATACACTGATGATAAGCATCAATAACAACCGCCACACCTTTTGGCTTTAAAACTTTTTGTATGGCATTTGCAATTTGCGCTGTCATAGTTTCTTGTGTTTGTAATCTTTTACCATAAACATCAACAATTCTTGCTAATTTGCTTATTCCAACTACACGATTGGTTGGAATATAAGCTACATGTGCTTTTCCAATTATGGGTAGCATATGATGTTCGCAATGTGATTCAACTCTAATGTCTTTAACTAGGACCATTTCATCGTAGCCTTCAACTTCCTCAAATGTCTTTTCTAAAATTTCCTCAGGATCAGTCTCATAGCCAGCAAAGAATTCTTTATATGCTTCAGCAACTCGTTTTGGAGTTTCAATTAAACCCTCTCTTGATGGATCATCGCCAGCCCAAGCCAACATTGTACGGACTGCGTCATGGACTTCTGCTTCTGTTGGTTTCTTCATAATGAGGCCATTATAACTACTTCTAGATTGATTTAGAAACTAATTGATGCCGATTCTAATGTGTTATTGTCCTTATCAATTAATTCTACAGTTAAAGAATCTGTGCCGATTGTCAAAAGTCCAAAATTATTTTGAGGGTATGTTTGCCCCAATAACAATGCATCGGTTTCAATATTTTGCGAGGAATTGCGATTCAAAGAAGAGGATGTCACTTCCAGGATATTCTCATATTGGTATATACCGCCTCTATGTCTATCTCCAGATATGATCAGTGTTGGAGCTGAATGATTAGTCAATAATTGTAGCAGTCTCTCCCTTTCAGCAGGAATATTAGACCACTTTTCAAATCTATGTTCAGTAGGTATAACTTGTATTGATGAGGCTAGTATCAATAGATCATGATCAATCTCAAGAGTCTTTTTAAGCCAAGCCCACTGTTCAGTGCCTAAGATAGTAGCTGATGGTTCAAGATTAGGTAAATGTACTCCTTTAACTCTTTGAATATTAGATCTAAAGTATCTGGTATCTAAACCTACAATTAATACTTTATTATTGTTAACCGATTTAACAGAGGCATAGTATATGCCTGGTCGAGATCTTCTCTCATCGTCTGATGAAACATTCCAGAAATCTAAATAAAGGTTTTCGGCCTTTTGTTTAAATTTATATTCTGCACCCGCGTTATTCTTTCCATAATCATGATCATCCCAAATTGAATATTGTTCTATCGATTGCACCCAACTGGGTATCGATTTTTTTTGAAGCTCATACGATGATTTTAATTTCCAAGGTAATCCCGATGGTGTATCTCCATAGATATTGTCACCAAGGAAAAAGAAACTATCGATATTGTTTTGTTTTATTGCTGTCCAAATGGGGGCAGGATAGTTTTGATGCAGGCAGGAACCAAATGCCATCTTAAAAACGTCTGTGGCAGATAATGAATTAGTAAAAAATAAGACAATTAAAAATAGCTTATTCAAATTTCTCACCGCTACATACTACTACTAATCAAATAAGCTTGAAACAAAAAAACAGAGAGAGTATATTTATCCTTCTAATTAGCGAGTGTAGCACAGTTGGTAGTGCGCAACCTTGCCAAGGTTGAGGTCACGGGTTCGAACCCCGTCACTCGCTCCATTTATTTGTGTTTCCACTTTATTCTATTTGACCGCTCAGTTTGTTTTTTGCCTGCTCTTAAATTAAATAATAAATAGGTTGCAGGGATAAGTAGTACCAAAATAATTAAAAGAATTGTATCCATTAACGGCTTCTAATTTTTGATAATAATCTTAGTATTTCAAGATACAACCAAATTAAAGTGACCATTAATGAGAAGGCGCCATACCATTCAAGATATTTTGGAGCTCTTTGCTCAGCACCTTGTTCAATGTAGTCAAAATCTAAAACTAAATTTAGAGCTGCAATAGCTACAACGGCTAATGAAAACAATATTCCAAAAGTGCCATTAGAGTGGATGAAGCCTATACTAGCGCCAAAAAATCCCATGATTAAATTAACAATATATGTAATGAAAATACCAAAAGTTGCAGCAAAAAGCATGAGTCTAAAATTTTCGTCAGGTTTAATGATGCCTGTTTTGTAAGCAAATAATAAAGAAAATAATGTACCGAATGTCAGCGTTACAGCTTGTATAGTGATGCCGCCAAATTGAGCTTCGTACATAGCTGATATGCCACCCAAAGCAAAGCCTTTGGCGATTGCATATGCTGGTGCTGTGACTCCAGCCCATGTTTTCTTAAATATTGTGATCATAGCGAAAATAAAACCTACAATCATGCCACCCCATAAGTAACCAGTTATAGCAGAAGCCCCATATAAGAAATATTGGTTCCAGGTAAAGGATGCAGTTAATAATACTAGGAGAAGACTAATGCCAACTTTATTGACGGTTCCTTGCAATGTCATTTGTTCGATTTGACCTTCAATAACTGTTTCTGAAAAAGTTTTGCTTGAAAACATAGGGTTACCTGATCGGCCAAAAGTTTGTAATGCTTGTTTTGAGTTCATATCTTTATTATATATACGATATATTTAGTTTAAACTACACAAGTGGTTAAATTTGATGATCTAAGGGCTAGTTATCAACGAATTTCTAAATACCTAGTTAATACACCTATCGTTACTTCAGAACGTTTGAATAGTTCATTTAATGCAAATCTATTCTTAAAGAATGAAGTTGAACAACTTACAGGGTCTTTTAAGATCAGAGGAGCACTATCTGCACTTAGTAAATTAAAAGAGGAGGGTGTTGAAGGAGTTGTTGCATTTTCATCTGGAAATCATGCACAGGGTGTATCAAAAGCAGCTCAGATCTTCGATATGAGAGCCATAATTGTGATGCCAGAAGATGCACCCAAAAATAAAATTGAAAAGACTAAAGCTAATGGCGCAGAGGTAGTGCTTTATAAACGTCACATAGAAAGTCGTGAACAAATAGCATTTAATTTATCTGAGGAAAGAAATTTCCCTTTAGTAAAACCCTTTGATAATCCATATATCATTGCTGGCCAGGGCAGTTTTGGCATTGAGGCTTGTGAATACTTTAATGAACATAAAATAACACCAAATATTGTACTTTCATGTACTTCAGGCGGTGGATTGGTTGCTGGTACCAGCATTGCATTTAAACATCATTTTCCTGATTGTGAGATTTACCCTGTTGAGCCAGCTACATGCAACGATACCCAGATTTCCTTAAAAAATAAAACGCGTACAAGATTAAAAAATCATACACGAACTATATGCGATGCTCTAGAAGTCGAAATACCTGGAGAAATTACATTTCCAATAAATCTACAAAATTGTGCAGCAGGTTTATCGGTTTCTGATGAAGAAGTTTGCCATGCAATGAAGTATCTTTATGAAGAATTTAATATCAAAGCAGAACCAAGTGGTTGTGTTAGTCTTGCTGCAGTTTTAAGCAATAAAATTCATATCGAAGGAAAAAACGTTTTAGTGACTATTTCCGGTGGCAATGTTGATGATGAGTCTTTTTTTAAGTACATCAAATAATTAAAGACAATAAATAGACAAACCCACCAATCGATAAAATTATTACCACTATCATGCCAAGGGAATAGGATAGCTGCATTGCTTTGTCTGAGATTTTTCTATTCATTGAACATCGATAATTGCATTGTTGATTCTTTAGTATTAGATCTAGTGAAATCTGAAATTTGTATGCCTTTAGTGTTTAGATATTTTTTTAGAACATTGCCTGTACCATGTATTAGGATAACCTCTTTGGCTTTTGATTTAGTAATTGCAGATATCAATTCATTCCAATCGGCGTGATCTGAAATTTTAAATCCTTCATCATATTCATCTAGTCTATTGATAGCCCAACCACTACAAAAACCTGTTTTATAGCGGCCAATATTTTTTAATAAATTTGCTTTCCTTGCTCCTGGTGGAATAACAATTAAACCATTCGTCATATCTTTATTTTCATTAATCCTTTTAGTTTGTAAATTAGAAATTCCATAATCTTGATATATCTTATTGATGTTGCGGATATTGTCATGTGCATATATATCCACCTTATATTGTGCATTTAATGCATTGATGATTCTTTGTGATTTGCCTAAAGAGTATGCGCACAATACACTATTAACTCCATT
>CAJXMP010000160.1 GCA_913056515.1 uncultured Lewinella sp. | reverse complement strand
GCATTAAATGCTTTTAAGGGTGCTCCTTTAACTGGTGATAAGTCTTCTAAATTTTCTTCAATATCTTTAGTTGAATTAGGTTTGACTTGACCAGTAGTTCGGGCTCTGATCTCCGCCTTAAGCATAGGACCATAATCTCTTTTAGTTCGAATAACTAATACAATAAAGATCAAGGTTAAAATAGGGTAGAAGGAATACTTTAATGAGCTTAAGAATAAGGCATAGCTCGTGACATCAGCGAAACCTTCTATTCCTGAAACCCCATCTTCTATATAACTTAACTCTGCGCCAATCCATGTGGTAATGAAAGCAATGGCAGCAACAGGAGCTGCGGTGCTATCTACAATATAAGCCAGCTTTTCTCTTGAAATCTTGAATTTGTCTGTTACTGAGCGCATTGTGTTACCTACTATTAAGGTATTGGCGTAATCGTCAAAGAAAATGGCTACGCCCAAGAACCAGGTCACCAATTGAGTGGAAGTATCATTCTTAGCATATTTAGAAAGTCTAGTGACAACTCCTGCCATTCCACCATTTCTAGATATAATGGCTACCATTCCCCCAATGAGCAGAGAAAATAGAATGATAGAAAGGTGGCCACTATCTGTTAGTGCATCCAAGATATATTTTTGAAGAACCATCCATATGCTCTCCAAGTAAAAAAGTGGGGCTTCAAAGCGGAGTCCTCCCACAATAAATGCTCCAGAAAAGATACCAATGAATAATGAAAGTATGACCTCTTTAAATACCAATGCTAAAAGTATGGCTAATAGAGGAGGTATGATGGATAAGGCTAATGGGATATGCTTTACGCGTATAGAGCCATCTTTTTTTAAACTGATGTGATATAGTTTTTTATGCTTACCACTAGGTAAATCAAATTTGAAAAGTTGACCCTTTCTATTGATGTCTTCTAGTTCTAGGACTGCCATTCCTGCACCTAAAATAAGCTCAACGGTTTCACCATTAACCATCACCTCAGCACTGCCATTGGATTGATCTCCTGTAGTTAAAATAACCTGATCTGATTGAGCTTGAATGGCATAATTGGAGTTTAAATCAATGAAGGTTTTATCAACCAATACATCTTCCTCCAGTTGAACCAAGGTGTCTGTTTGGTTTTGTGCAGATAAAGAAGTTGAAATGGCTAATAATAGATAAAGTAGACTCTTTTTTCTAATTGACATATCGATTACTTATATTTTCGGCTAACGATGTGTTATATTTTGAGTTAATATATTACTCCCTTAATTATTCCAGAACTTAACAAAAATATGAAAATTTCTTTCTTGAACATCTCGAAGATTATTTTTTCAATATTCACTTTATTATTTGGACTTGATTCGCAGGCTCAATCCTTTTCCAACCTTGATATACCTGTAGTTATCGATGGTCAAGAGTTGAGTGCAGCTTGGGCAGGTGGAACAGAGGCACCTCAATTCTCCGAAATTGATTTGAATGGAGATGATTTTATGGACTTATATGCTTTCGATCGAGTGGGTAATGTTCATATGACTTATCTAAATGATGGAATTGAAGGGCAACTATCCTATACCTATGCACCAGCATATGAAGCAAACTTCCCCAGCTGTGAAAATTTCTCCATACTAAGAGATTACAATCAAGATGGCCTGATGGATATATTTACCTATAATAATGTGCCTCAATCACTTAGGTTGTATACGGGATTTATTAATAATGATGGGGAAATAGATTTTGAGGTTTTCGTCGATGATGAATATGAATATGATTTTTTGTGGTTTTATGCTCTACCCAATAATAATCCAGGTAACATCCTAGTACCTTATCTAGATATCCCGGCCATAGCAGATATTGATTTAGATGGAGACTTAGATATTTTAGCTTTTGATGGAAGTGGGGTCCATGTATATATGTATGAAAATGTAGGTTTAGATTTAGAACAACCTCGTTTTAAGATAACAGAATATTGTTGGGGAGGTTTTGCAGAATCAGCGCTCGATGCCACCATATTTATGAATTTGGAAGATTCTATTGACTGTGTTGATTATTTTATGGATCCAACCAACGAAACGGATGGTAATAGCAGACACAGTGGATCCACATTATTAGCCTTTGATGCAGACGGTGATCTAGACAAAGACTTATTAATAGGTGATTTAACCAATGACCACATGATCTTGGCTATAAATAATGGCAGTCTTAATAATGCTTGGGTAACCGAATTGGATGAAACTTATCCGAGTTATGATACACCTATCAATATATCCGAATTCATGGCGGCATACTATTTGGATATGAATAATGATGGTCATCAAGATTTGATGGCAACCAACAACAATACAGTTGGTATAGAAAATTATTACCATACTTGGTTTTATGAGAATACAGGAACCGATCAAGATCCATATTTCGAACTTAATGGTACAGATGCCTTTAGCCGATTAATGCAGGATTTTGGTTCGGGAACTAGGCCGGCATTCTTTGATTATAATGCAGATGGTTTAACGGATATTTTGGTTGGTACAGACGGGTATTTCTTAAACAACTCTACCGATCCTAGATTAATACTTATAGAAAATGTAGGCTCAACTGGTAGTCCAAGTTTTGAAGTGGTAGACTTTGATTATTTGGGGCTTAGTATATATGGTGCAGAAAATTGGTTGTTTGCACCCGCTTTTGGAGATATGGATGATGATGGCGATGTTGACTTAATTGTTGGAGAGCAAAAAGGAACCCTTTTTTATTTTGTAAATATGGGTGGTGCTGGCAATCCAGTGTCCTTTGAATCTGTTGTCCCAAATTGGTTAGATATAGATGTGGGACAGAATAGTAATCCAGCTATTATTGATTTAGATAAAGATGGTGATTTAGATCTAGTAATAGGGGAGCGCTTGGGTAATTTAAATTATATCGAAAATGTTGGAAGCCCTAGTCAATTCGCTTGGGCCATTGATTCTATAACCAATCCAAATCTTGGAGAAGTGTCTACTGTGGTGCCTAATATTCCTATCATAGGTAATTCGGCTCCAACATTTATTCAAGTTGATGACCATTATGAATTATTACTAGGAAATAAAAACGGAGACTTAATTAGATATACTGATATAGAAAACAATTTAGCTATAGGGGATGAGTTTACTCTAGTTTCTGATGGATTACCTCTGCCTTCCGTAGGCCGAAGTTTAACGGTTGCATTAGCTGATTTGAATGCAGATGGTATATTGGAACTAATTGCTGGAAACGAGAGAGGTGGACTCAATTTATTTGGAAGTGATATGCCCAGCTCTTATTTAATCCAAAATAGTACTAGGGTAGATGTATCTTATCAAGATATTAATCTTTATCCTAATCCTGCAGTTGATCGGGTATATGTTTCTTTCCAACAACCCCATGCAATAAAGCAGGTACGGGTTTATGATATGACTGGTAAATTGATTGTTGAACAAAAAACACAATTGATTGACTGTTCTTCTTTTAGCCCTGGATTATATGCTATACAAATTATTGGGAATCAAGGTGTTTTAGGTGTTTCTAAGCTTGTGAAACACTAATGTGAGAAAATATAATTTGTTTTTATAGTTAAAAAGATGTTAAAAAACTTGAAATAATGGCTGAAATCCGAATAAGTACGTCATGATTGAACTATTCAGAACATATTTACAATACAAATGACGTGAAAACGTTATCACCTGCCAAAAAGCCCACCAAACCAAAAGACACAACAATTAAGATTAAACTATGATACACTCAAAGTATTAAAGCTAGAACTACACTCTGATTAATACTTGTAACTATTGAACAGCACACTTTTATTGAACAAAACTAGAACACTCAAACACATTTCGATACTTGTATTGAATTATTCATGAACATCTAAAAAAAATGTAATTCAAAATTTTTACACTAAGAGAGGTTATGCCTCTCTTTTTTTTTGCCAAAAAATGCCGAAATGTAACCAAAATCAGAATTTATATTTTACTAATATAGAATTTTTATAATATTTATAAAACCAAATATATAAACACAATCAACCACCTATTATTACCCAACCATTCCATCGTTAGATTAATGAATGTATATTAGGTGTGATCCCAAAAAATTACTGAAAACAAGTTTAATTCAATAAAGAGATGATGCTATCATCTCTTTTTTTATTTTTGGATATGACGAATAAGGAATTAGCTGCACAATTTAAATTGTTGGGAGATATTATGGAGTTGCATGGTGAAAATGCCTTCAAAATTAGATCATACAGCAATGCATATCTCACTTTAAGAAAATATCCTGATGCCGTAGGAGACCTACCTGAATCCGAACGAGCAAATATTAAAGGGATTGGTAAAGCAATTAATGCGAAGATTACTGAATTGGTGGAAACTGGATCGATGCAAACCTTGGAGCGATATAAGGGGCAAACCCCATCAGGTTTACTGGAGTTACTTCAAATAAAAGGTTTAGGAGCTAAAAAGGTTAGGGTTATTTGGAAAGAACTCGGTATTGAAAGTTTAGGTGAACTGAGTTATGCTATCAATGAAAATCGTTTAGTGGAATTAAATGGTTTCGGTGCCAAAACTCAAGAAAGTCTAAAGCAGAAGCTTGAATATTTTCAACAAAGCAAAGGATTCTTCCACTATGCCTATTTATATGATGTGGCTGAAGGTGTTATAGATGCTTTAAAAAAGAATGGTCCTGAACAAGCTACAATTCAAGCACTTGGCACCTTTGCTCAACAACAAGTTGTAGGGGAGCAAATTGAATTATTGGTCGATTTCGAAATTAATCCAAGTGTACTGGAATCCCTTGGATTTGAAGGAGTTGATCTTACTTCGAATCCGTCTATTTATAAGTCTGAAACAGGCGTAAACTTACTCATCCAAAAAGTAGACAAAGAACAAGTAGGCAGCGTATTGTTAGCATCAAGTGCCTGGCCAGAAGGAAAAGAACCTGTTATAAGTCCGGATTTTGCTACTGAATCTGCCTTTTTTGAAGCACAAAATTGGGCATATATTCCAGCATCAATAAGGCATTTGGATTTTGTCCTCGAACAATCTAAATCGGGGTCTCCATATCCGTTAGTTGAGCAGGCTGACATACAAGGTGTTATTCATAATCACTCTACCTATAGTGATGGTATGAATTCCATGGAAGAGATGGTGCAATCCGCTCAAACTGAAGGCTACAGTTATATGTTGATGACGGATCATTCCAAAGCTGCCTTTTATGCTAATGGATTAAAAGAGGAGCGCGTTATACAGCAATGGGAAGCCATTGATGCCTTGAATGCTTCTTTGGAAGGATTTACTTTATTGAAGGGGATTGAGTGTGATATTTTGTCAGACGGTTCCTTAGATTATGAACCAGATATTTTAAAGGGTTTTGACGCAGTAATTGTATCCGTTCATAGTAATTTAAATATGGATGAAGCGAAAGCTACGGCGCGCATCATTAAGGCCATTGAAAATCCTTATGCACATATTCTTGGCCATCCAACAGGAAGGCTATTGCTGAGTAGAAAGGGATATCCTATTAATCACCAAAAAATAATAGATGCCTGTGCTTCAAATGGTGTTCATATAGAGCTCAATGCCAATCCTTGGAGATTAGATCTGGATCCACAGTGGATTCCTTATGCAATGGAAAAAGGTGTTCAAATCTGCATTAACCCTGATGCCCATTCGATTAAAGGGATACAAGACATTAAATATGGTGTATTAGCTGCCCAATCAGGTGGATTGACCAAAGCTATGTGCTTGAATGCAAAATCTTGTTCGGATTTTTTACAGTCGCTGAAGAAGTAATTATTGCTTACATTCGCACTTAAACAGAAATAATAAAAACAAATGAAGCGTAAGATATATGTATTGGTTTTAGCTAGTCTTTTTTTGTTGGGATGCTCCAAAAAGCAAAAGGATAGTATGATGGGTAAAGATCCTGTAGAGATTTTGAATAAAGTATTCATGCAATCGGGTGGTTTAACTGCCTGGTCTGAAAATCAAGCTGTTAAATTTGGCTTCAGTAAAATTATTTTTCAAGCAGATGGTACCCAATCGGACTTCAGTCAACTACATCAATATGACTTTGGTGATAGACCTAAAAAAAGAGTATCCTTTGAAGATGCAACAGGAAGATTAATTACTTGGGCGGAAATTCAAGGGGATTACTTCAAATTTGTTGATCAAGTCGAGGATACTTTGTTCAATAAACAAGAAGTTGCAGATTGGTTAGAGGAGGTTTATTTAGTATCAGGTCTACCTTTTTCTATAAATACTCTAGATGGGCAGTTACGTTATATAGGGGAGGATTCTATTGTGCATAAAGCACCAACAGATGTTTTAGCTATCAGTATGGAAGACCAAAGGCGATTTTGGTTTTATGTAGATCAAAATTCTGGTAAAATATTGTCCTTTAAGGCCATGACAAATGGAACGACTAAGCATTTTATGCTGGAGGCTCAGCAAGAAACTGCTGGATTTATTTTACCGGTCTATTTGAAAGTATATGATGAATCAGGTGAGCAAGATAGGTTAATTGAGGAGTGGTACATAGGGGCTCGGACTATAGAATAAAAAAAGCGCTTAGATTTTTCTAAGCGCTTTTTCTTTATTTATAGAGAAACATCCGTT
>CAJXMP010000159.1 GCA_913056515.1 uncultured Lewinella sp. | reverse complement strand
TAGTTTTAGTCCGATAAATGGGGATCCGATTGCTGATGGAGCCTGTTTGAATGATAGCGTTTATTTTGATACTGGACTTCCAGAGGAGCGATATAGCTTTGAGTGGGATGTGGGCGATGGAAATATATACACCGCTGGGGCATTTGCCTATTTCTTTCCTGAGTTGGGTGCCTATCCTGTAGAATTGATTATTACCGATGAGTGTTTAGGGACTTCAGATACCTTGAATAAGGAAGTATTGATTACCCTGAGACAGGATTTATCTGCAGAGGGGGATACAACTGTATGCGCAGGGGCTACTGTACTGATGGGAGCTACTGATTTAAGTGGTGCAGTATTTGAGTGGACCGGTCCAGCGGATTATTTTTCAGAGGAACAATATCCTTTATTATATAATGTGCAAGCAGAAATGACTGGGATATACTCAGTCATTGGAATCATATCGGGTTGTGCCACTTATCCAGAGGAGGTGGAGCTAGTGGTTCGTACAAATCCTACTCCAAATTTGGGAAATGACACGGTCTTTTGTGCAGATAATGGACCACTAGTGTTAGATCCTGGAAATTATTTGGAGTATTTATGGCAAGATGGATCAACCCAAGCTAGTATTTGGACCAATGAGGGTGGGACCTTTATAGTTGAAGTCATAGATGCTTTTTCATGTGTTGGTATTGACTCTATACAGGTTCAGGAAATCTGTCCTACTCAATATTACGTACCTAATATTTTTAGTCCAGATTTTGACGGTATCAATGATGTGTTCCAAGTCTATGCCCAGGATATTATATCTGCTCAGCTCAAAGTTCTAGATCGATGGGGAGGTGTCCTTTTTGAGACTAATAATTTAGAATATGGTTGGGATGGTCAAGTCAATGGGAGAGCTGCTGAATCTGGGGTTTATCTTTGGGAATTAAGCTTCACTGGATATCGAGCTGATGGGGAGGTGTATTCTGATGTGGAAGTTGGAACGGTGGCATTGGTGAGGTGAAATTTGAATAGCGCTCATCTCTCCCTAAAGAGTATTGAAGTTGAATCATTTAACTTTGTACTATGAAAAATCTAATTCTAGCAGCAATATTCCTAGCAATAGGAGTACAGGCTCAGGCCCAAAAAGTCTACAGGACCTCCTACAAGAGTCAGGCGGATAAGGTGGTTTATGTTACGAAGTACAAAAGTCAGGCTGATCTGATTGTGTATGAGACTAAGTACCAAAGTGAGGCAAAGCCCTACAGCGGAATATGGTATTGGACTGATTATAAGAGTCAGGCGGATTGGGAGGTGTATTTCACCAAGTATAAGAGTCAAGCTGATTTGGTGATTTATTTTACGAAGTATAAAAGTCAGGCTGGGTTTCAGTAAACCTACTGGTTCTTCGTGCAATAATGTAGGATGCTATTCTAATTATTTTACCTTTGTTCTTTCTTCATGTGCTTAGTGCCATGAATCGGCTGATGTTTCGGTTCATGACGCTGAACAGTAAAAAGAATATGTGAAATTTAGATTACTAAAACTTATAGATCCAATACTTCAAGCGGTGGAGGATGTTGGATATGAGACCCCTACTGAAATTCAAGAGAAGGGCATTCCCTTAGTATTGGACCGAAAAGACGTTTTGGGTATTGCTCAAACAGGTACAGGTAAAACGGCAGCATTCTCTATTCCGATTATTCAGTTGATCCATAAGATTGATGGAAATAAGGCTGAAAAACCGGTATTACGAGCATTGATTGTAACTCCTACGCGTGAATTGGCTATTCAAATTGAGGAGAATATTAATGCGTATAATAAATACACAAAGCTGTCTCATACGGTAATCTTTGGTGGCGTCAAGCAACATCGTCAAGTGGAGGCCATCAAGCGAGGTATGCAAATTCTTGTAGCAACTCCTGGTCGCTTATTAGATTTAATTGATCAGGGTTTCATTACCCTGGATGATATTAAGTTATTTGTATTGGACGAGGCGGATCGGATGTTAGATATGGGATTTATCAATGACATCAAAAAGTTGGTTAAGCTTCTACCTGCAAAAAGACAAACCCTCTTCTTTTCTGCAACAATGCCGAATAGTATACTTTCCCTGGCGAATAGCTTACTCACGAATCCTGTTCGCGTGGAGGTCAGAAAAGAGGTGACCACTGCGGAAACAGTCAAACAATATCTTTTTTATACTAATCGCGATACTAAGGTTAGCTTGCTTGACTTTATTTTAAAGGATAAAAGAGATCAGCAAGTACTGATTTTTTCTCGGACTAAACACGGTGCTGATCGCTTAGTTCGAAAACTTAAAAAGCTAGGCTACCAAGCCGATGCCATACATGGAGATAAACAACAAAATCAAAGGCAACGGACGCTTAAAAATTTTAAGGCACAGAAGACTAAAATCTTGGTCGCTACAGATATTGCGGCCCGAGGAATAGATATTTCCAAATTGGAGTACATGGTGAATTTTGACATTCCCAATGTTCCAGAAACCTATGTGCATAGAATTGGACGAGTAGGTAGAGCAGGGGAGGAAGGCGTTGCTATCTCTATTTGTGAGCCAGAGGAAAATGTACATATCAAGCAGATAGAAAAGACGATTAAGCAACAAATTAAAGTTGCTGAAGGACATCCATTTCCCCAGACTGAGAAGCCTATGACTGCCAAAGAGAAAAAAGAATGGAATAAAGAAAAGCAAAGACGCAAGCAAGAATATTTTGCTCAGCGAAAAAAAGCGAAGGCCAGAAAGAAATAATCAAATCTTAGAATCATTTAATTACAAGCGATTCTAATGAGGCTTTCCTTTATAATTCCTTTACAAAGGTTTCAAACACTTGCTGATGCAGGTCTAGGTTTAGGTTGGGTGAGACAGAAACTCGCACAATATAATCTTTATCTCCCTCCTTGGTTGTTCCTTGAGTTGATGTAGCCGGAACGGTCCAATAGCATCCTTTGTATTGACCATAACTAACGCAGAACTTACTTTCTGAAGGAATCGATGAGATCATCATTTGAATCAACTTTAAGTTCAGTGCTCTTTTATAGGTTTCTCTTTCTTCTGGATTATTTCCTTTCGTCGGTAAATCCATAGAAAATACGGATGGTGTAAAGCCTTGAGCTGCTAAATCTTCTGATACGAAGTTAATCTTTGCTGCTGGAAGTTTTGCTTCAATAAAGTTTACAAATGCTCTTGTATTTTGGTACGCATCTGCTATCCGTTGTAGCATACTTGGCAGTTGTTTCGCCAAAATGTCCAGTTGATGTGCTGTAGCTTGATTATCACAAAGCTTTAGGTGCGTTTCAATAGCTGGAAGTAATCCGGCCGCTTTTTGGTTGGCTACAGCATATCCAGCTGTACATTGTCCTGCGCTTGGGAATTTAGACCCACTGGCATAGGAAATACTTCGAACGGAAGATAAAACTTGTCCCTCACCTAAGAAATTGATGTTAGGACAAAAGGTTTGGTCCAATATAAAAACAGGATCAACGGCTATTGTACCGCTTGATGTGTATCGTTTTTTACTTAAAGCATCTCTTAGTCCATTCAAATCGGGTACTTCCACCCTTGGATTAGTTGGAATCTCAGCGATGATGTAGGGAATAGCATCTTCTGCGGCTACCTGGTCGAGTATTTCATGGATACTTTGAACCATATCACTTCCTGCATCAACATGTAGATCTAAGACGGTTACTTGTTCTAGGGCAGTCGCTACTCTGCGCGCCTGATCGTTAGTTCCTCCATAGCAATTGGTTGGAACTATAAACCGAATGGCCTTATTGGGGTGCTGAAGTTGAGCATCTTCAACCAATCCCATCATTATGGCATATTGTATAGATAATCCACTGGAAGCCACCAGCGGATTTGCTGTAGTATCTGTAATAGACTGTATGCTTGATGTCACTATTTGTGCACTTTCAGCTTGTGTTACGGGTGTTTCTAAAGCAGTTGTTTTACCCGTTAGTTGTTCAAGTACAGCCAAGCAATTGATGGGCGTCATTGCAATAGTCTCTCTTCTTCGAACATGCTGAATCTCGGGAATATAAGCCGCATTTTTTTCATTGGGACTTACTAGTATACAACCTAATGCCTCTTTATAATTGATTTGGAAATCAACAGCACTATCTGAATCGAATGTACAAATATCCGCTTGATCTTGAATCAAAATCGTACTACCATCAAAAGGATCTATGCTTGCCTCAGCAATAATTTGTTGTAGATCAAAACTATAGCCATAGATATTGCGAAGACGCGCTGCGTCAAAACATGCAGGAAGATTTCCAATGTAAAGAATACGCGTTGGAACGCTACAAATTTTATTCGATCGTAAGATAGCTTGTAAACCAATAGTGGTCGAAGAAAAACTGATCACTTGATGCGCTGCAAGCTGGTTCATCTGGGCAATGGTCCATTCCATCACACAGGACAAGGGGTGACCTAATCGGATATAATCATATGCAGTGGGCAGTTCAGCAAGTTTGTCGGCTGATGCATCTCCCTGTGCAGCAAGTTGAGCAAAAGCATTGGTGAATTCCTCCTTCGCCTGACTTTCATTATAAATATCCAATCGGTGCGTGGTAAGGCTGAGCCAGTCAGCTGGCATATTTTTTAGTACCTGAGAGATATAATCTATATGTGGATTCATAAGTTATATGTTGACCTAAACTCATTTTATCATGGAATAAGCGCTAATATAAATGAAATAGAGAACTACATTAAAAAAAGGGAAGATGAAAATCTTCCCTTTTTTTATTCATGCCTATTAGTCCAATTTTGCTGGTGTTGGATAAGCCGGTGGGCTCATATCTTGCACAGGTATGGATTTTAGCTGCTCCAATAAAACTTGCACCGCTTTTTCTAATTGTGGATCGCCTCCTGCTTCCACAGATTTAGCATCTTGACGAACGGCAATATCTGGTGCAATACCTACATTCTCTCCAATCCACTCTTTTTCAATTGGATCAAATACGGCATTGTCTGGTGCGGTCATGCCACTGCCATCTATAAAGGCATAATGTCTGGAAGACTTGACCAGCCCACCCCAGGTAGTTTGACCAATTAATGTACCAGCGGCCTGATGTCTAAATACCCAAGGGAAATAGTCTCCACCTGAGCCTGCCATTTCATTGATTAAAAGAACTTTTGGACCATGGATACCTGCAGGTAAGCTAAATGGTTTGCCTCCAGGAACCTCATTAGTTATGGCTGCACGGAGTTCTCTGGTCAACAGATCTACCATATAATCATCCAATAAGCCACCACCATTGAATCGTTCATCCACAATTAAACCTCTTTTGTTTTGCTGAGCAAAAAGGTATCTATTGAAGGAGCTATATCCTGAACCTCCTGTGTTGGGCACCCAGACATAGGCTAATTGCCCATCGGAAAGTTCATCTACTCTGCGTCTGTTGTCTTCTACCCAAGCTCTCTGTCTGAGTGACGATTCGCTTCGAATAGGAATGATAGTTTCTGTAAAGGATTCTTCAGCTTTTGAATCTCGACTAAAAGTAATACTGGTTTGAACTCCATTAGTACCTGCAAGCGCTTTGAAGATGTTATCCTCCGCTGTAAGGTTTTGTCCATTTATAGAAAGAATGTAATCTCCCTCTTGAACTTCAATACCCGGTCTGCTGAGTGGACTAGATAGTTCTGGGTTCCAGGATTCTGTTGTGAAAATGCGTTGCACTTTCCAAAGTCCTTTATCTTGTACTAGGTTAGCACCTAACAAACCTGTTGGGTAAGACTCTGTGTCAGGAAAATCTCCTCCTCCCACAAAACTATGTCCAACGGAGAGTTCTCCATTCATCATATCTAAAATATAGGTCAGGTCCGCTCTATGGCGCACATAAGGTATTAGGGCCGCGTAGCGATTGTATACTCTATTCCAGTCTCTTCCGTGCATATTTGGATCGTAAAAATAATCTTGTTGGTATCTCCAAGCTTCTTCAAAGACTTGTCGCCATTCTTCTTTGGGATCTAAATGCATTTTTAAGGATACTTGGATGGATTTACCTTTGCCTTTTTCACCACCTGTATCAAAGATTTTCCAGTTTCTACCTACCCGTGCAATAGCTTTTTTGCCATTGGCCGAGGTGCTAAACTGTGAAACACCACTGGTAAATTCAGTGGCTTTTCTTTTACTTAAGTTGAATTTGTGAATGGTCCATCCTGGTTTTTCTGGCACACGTTCGGCTATAAACACACTACCTTTGGGTCCAGTCATGGTCCATCCATAAGATTTGCCGCTGGACATCGGTAGGGCAATGGTACGCATGGCTATACCTTCTAAATCCACATATACAGAATCACTTTTCTCTTCCTTTTCTTCTTTATCCTCTTTTTTTGATTCTTCTTCATCACTTCTAGGTTCGAAGGGTGAAGGGTCACTTTTTCTTAAGTTGATTAGGTAAGGGGTGAAACTTGGTCGACTTCCCATAGAACTCGTATTTGCCCATCCGGAGGATAGGGCTAAATCGGTGCTGGCTAAGAAATAAATATACTGCCCACTGGCATCCCAGGAAGGTGCAATGGAGTGTGCCATTTCATTGGTTACTGGCATGGTTTTGTTTTGCTCCATGGACCATAAGTATATGCGTTTGAATCCAGTATCTGAACTTTTAGAATAGGCCAACCATTTGGAATCTGGTGACCAAGTTAG
>CAJXMP010000158.1 GCA_913056515.1 uncultured Lewinella sp. | reverse complement strand
ATCTAGAAGAAAAATAATTAAAGGAATTAGAGGAAAAGGATTATTAAATGCAGTTGTGATTAATGATAGTCCTGAAAGCTCCACAGCTTGGGATATCTGTGTAATGCTTGCCGAAAATGGTTTATTAGCTAAGCCAACACACGGTAACATTATTCGATTTGCACCACCATTGGTCATGACTCGAGAAGAATTACTGGATTGTGTCTCCATTATTGAGCGCACCATCGAAGCTTACATACAAGCATAAAAAATTAAATACCTCGTGAAATTCACGGGGTATTTTTTTCTTTGTATATATTTATGTTTTAATAATAAGACTATATAAATAGTAACTTATACCTGAACTATATAATAAATATAGACGTTCATCGGTTTTACTAATGTTATTTTTATTATTTTCAAAGGCAAACAATCGAACACAATAACGTACCAAATTTGAATACAATCTGTATGAGTAAAACGCCAAATCCAGAAATTCAATTATTAAATCAGCCATTCATCATGTTTAGATTTAAATGCTTACTTGCTACAGGCCTCTTTGGACTGTTGTGGGCTACTACTGCTTTTGCTCAACCATCAGCAGTACATACGGACCCTTATGAATCCCTCAAGTATGCCGACCAACTTTTCAATAATGGTATTTATGCCGCTGCGCAAAGTCAATATGAAAAGACAGTAAACCTCAGCATACCAGCAAATTCAACTCAATTTTTGACCTACAAGAAAAAAGCAGAACTAGGCTATGCCAAGTGTGCTGTTCGTCAAGAGTTGCCCAACGGTGAACGCTTGATTGAAGATTTTATCAGAACATATTCACCTGATCCTATTGCCAAGGACGCCTTATTGGAGCTTGCAGACTTCTACTTCAATAAAAAAGAGTATGAAAAGGCATTGAAATACTTTAATTCAACCTCTTCCATCAACTTTGGCCGGGAAAAACAAGCTGAAATAGATTTCAAAATGGGTTATTCTTACTTAGTTAAGAAGAACTTAGAATTAGCCGCTCGTACGTTCTCTAGATCTATAGATGTAGAATCGGACTACCAATTTGATATCATTTATTACTATGGCATTTGCCAATTCAGGCTTGGTGACTACAAGAAAGCAAACGCCAATTTCAAAAAGGTTGAAAAATCAACGAAATACAAATCACATGTTCCGATCAATATTGCCCAAATTTATTTTGCGGAAGGTGACTATAGAAAGGTGATTGAATATGGTGAGCCAAAGTTGAACGTAAAGAAAATACGTAATCGCAAGAAAATTTGTCAATTGGTAGGTTGCTCCTACTTTGAATTGGGTGATTACGAAAAAGCCCTTCCCCTATTAGAAGTATATGAAGAAGGTTCTTCCAAGCTTCCACCAGAGGATTTTTACCGATTAGGCTATGTGTATTTTCAAACAGGAAACTACGAAAAGGCAGCCCAAAAGTTTGGAGAGTTAAACAATGAACAATCCGAATTAGGGCAATACGCCCAATTCTACTCGGGTATCTCCTACCTCAAGCTTAAGAATAAGCAAAAGGCTCGGATAGCCTTTGGGAAGGCTAAAGACCTAAACTTTGACGAAGAGATTGCTAGTGAATCTAATTTTAATTTCGCCAAACTTAGTTTTGAATTAGGTCGTAACAGAGAAGCACTAGCAGTGCTGATCACCATACCTAAAAGTTCGCCTTTTTACAATGAGTCTCAGAACATCATGAGTGAGATCTTTTTGCGGGATAAGAATTATGGAAACTCCATTCAAACCATGGAACGTATTCGTCCGCTATCCCCTCAACTCAGAGAGACTTATCAAAAGATTAATTACCTATATGGCCTTCAATTATACAAGGAAGGTAACTATGCTCAAGCAGAGAAGCGATTAGTAAAAGCTCAGTCTGATGCGGTTAGCCAAAAAACGAAAGCAGAGGCCTTATTCTGGCTAGCTCAACTGTCTTACAAAGCAGATTCTCCTGCGCAAGCTATTAAATATTTGAATAGTTACTTCGCTTTAGGTAATGTACTGAAACAACTGAACGAATCGGCTTCTGTCTATGTAGCCAATTATTCTATGGGGTATAATTACCTCAAAACAGGCAATTATAGCCAGGCTAAGAAATATTTCGAAAAAGCCTCTACCACCATTGAGAATAATCGCTCATTTATCCAATCCAGGTATATAAAAGACAATATCCTTGGAGATAGTTATTTGCGTACTGCTGACTGCTATTTCAAGCTAAACAGCTACAGCAAAGCAAATAAATACTATGATAAAGCCATTCAGAAGCGTGCTAAGGACTTTGTATATGCCCTGTATCAAAAGGCGCAGATTCAAGGTTTACTTGGAAACACCACCGATAAGATTCTATTGTTAGAGGAAATCTTCACAGATTATCCAAAATCGCAATATGCAGATGATGCCATGTTTGCATTGGCTGAAACCTATCAAGAAATTGACAATAAACAAATGGCGATGAAGACCCTTCGTCAATTAGTTGAAGACTATGGTACTAAGTCGGAGTGGATTAAGTCTACTTACTTAAAAATGGGACTGATTGCATTCAACCAGGGTAATATGAATAACTCTGCGGAGTATTATAAAGCCGTATTCCGTTTGAATCCTAGTAAGGATGAAACGCTAATTGCAAAAGATGCTTTAAAGGAAATTTATATTGACAACAAAGGTGATGCACGTGCCTATAATGAATTTATCAAATCCATCCCAGGTATGGATATTGATAATAATATTGAGGAAGAAAACTTCTATCTAGTTGCAAAAGCTAAATACGATAATGCGCAGTGGAATGATGCTATTGATAAATACACTTTTTATCTAAGTAATTATCCTAAAGGATTCCGAGCATCTAAAGCGCGATATGAACGTGCCGAAGCCTACTACTCTAGTAAGCAATACGATGAAGCTTATGCTGATTTAACGGAGATTATTGCAGAGAATCAAGAAATCTATATGGAAAGAGCCCTGGAGCTTTGTTTGTTGATCAGCTATGATAATAATGAGGACTTTGGCGCAGCCTTTAGACATGCAGAGCAATTGAATCAGGTGACCCTGAACAATTATCTGAAAACCTTGGCACAGCGTTATGGATTAGTAGCTGCATACAAAACCAACAATACACAAGGAGTAGCAGATATGGCTCGTCAACTTAAAAACAATCCGGATGCTGAATCAAGATATAAAATCAAAGCCCAGCATTACTTAGGTAAATTGGCTTATGAAAATGGGGATCATGGAACAGCGCTACAAGCTTTCCAAGAAGTAGTAGATGCGCCGGGTGCTGAAGATGCCTCTGAAGCCATGTACTTGATAGCTGAAATGTACTTCAAGGATAAGAAATACGATAACGCAGAGGCAATGATTCAAAATATCTTCGATAATTCAGCAGACTATTATTACATCGAAAAAGCCTTGTTATTAACTGCTGACATCTCGATTTCTAGAGCCGACTACTATAATGCTGAAGGTGCATTACAAGCGATCATCAGTAATTATGTGGCAGGTGAAAACGATGAAGACAATTACCAAGCGGCTAAGGAAAAGTTGATGCTAGTTCAGCAAAAAATCAAGGAGAATAATCGCGTTGAATCTGCCAATGATGATATGCAATTTGATAATGGAGATGGAGGTGAATAATCCAATCAGACCAAACAGCAAGACCATGAAAAATTTAAAATATATCTACCTGTGTTTAGTATTTGGAATGTATACCTTCCAAGCAACAGGACAAGTGAACGAGGATATCACGGTAAAAACTAAGTTTGAAGCCAAACTAAAGGATGCCCAGAAACTAGAGCTACAACCTAGATTTCCAGATCCAGATACCTCCAATATGGCCATGAGTTATGAAGTAGCCTCTAAGCTATTAAATCAAGAATATGATCCGCCAAGTATCCGTCCGATAGCATATAAGATGGATAAATTACAAAAAGAGTATAAGGGTATGGCCAAACTAGGAGCTGGTACTCCAAGTGCAGTTCTAGGCCAACTACAATATCGAGGAGCGGTCAATAGAAATTTTATAGCAGGTATAGAAGTGGATCATCTGAATGGAAATAACAAAAAGCTAGACAATCAATCCTTCAGAGAGACTGCAGGAGAGCTTCAAGGCACTTATTATGCTAAGCAAGGTTTTCAAGCAGATGCTAGTGTTGGTGTAGATTCTAGGGACTACTATTATTATGCTTATAATTTTATCGATACCACTCAAGATTTAACTGTTGACAAGCAAGATGCACTACAACGTTATACCAAATTTGATTTAGGGGCTTCTATTAAGAATGCCGAAAGGACAGTCCTAGATTTCAACTACGGGATGGGCTTCGATTTCTATCGTTTAACCGATAATTATTCCAGTAGTGAAGTTGGATTTAAGCTTAATTTAAAAGCACAGAAGTGGTTCAAGGAAAAATCATATTTCAATGTTGATCTAGAAACAGATTTGACCCGATTTGAAGATACCACCATTCAAAACCTGCACAACTTTTTCATTAAGCCTGCTTTCCTATTCCAAGGTGCGGTATTTAATGCTAAGGTGGGTGCTAGTCTAGGGGTGTCAGAGGATGTCTTTTTCCCTTTTCCTGATGTTACGGTATCTTATGAAATCTTGGATTTCTTGACTGTTTTTGCTGGAGCAGATGGTACACTTTATAAGAACAACCTAAACAATACCAGTGCTTACAATCCTTTTATTAATACAACTTTCAATATTCAAAACACCAGTATTTACAACTTTTATGCTGGGGTAAAAGGTAGTGTAGGTGTGGTTAACTACGATGCTCAAGTGGGCGTCAAGCAAGCGAATGATTTAGCCTTATTCTTAGACAATCCAGACTTAGAAAATGGCTTCCGTAGAACCTTTGAAGTACTTTATGATACCGCTACCATTTTTAATATTAATGGTACGATCAACACCAAGGAAATCAATGGCATCAGTTTTGGAGGTACGGTTGACTTAAATACCTATTCCTTGGCACAAGCAGAAAAACCTTGGCATTTGCCTACATTCTCTTTGAATGGATTTGTAACCTACACGGGTTTGGATAATAATCTTCAAGTAAAAGCAGATCTATTTATGGAAAATGGGATCCCTTATTTAAATGAATTGGGAGAAGCAGATAATTTGAATGCCTTATTCGACTTAAGCGTAGGTGCCGATTATTTCTTCTCGGATAATATTGGGGTATTCCTACAACTCAATAATCTAGCCAACAACAAACGAATACGTTGGAATGGATACGAGAATTTTGGATTCAATGTTATTGGTGGTATAAATGCCAGATTCTAATAAAAAACCCGAGTTAGTAGCTCGGGTTTTTTATTGCAGCTGATGATATAATCTTAATAATTCCTGCTCTTCTCGTTCCCAGTTTAATACCTGAGCCGCTTCTAAACTCCTCGTCGAATGGCTTGCATAGCTACTAGGATCGGCAAGTATGGTCTGTACCTTACGAACAATTGTATCAACATTCAGGTCATCCATTAAATACAAGCAATTCCACTGTTCTTTTAGGTTTTGATATTCGGGGAAGTTCATATGAATAGCGGGCAGACCAAATTGCATGTAATCAAAGGTCTTATTGGCCAAAGAGTAATAGTAGGATAAACCATTATTTTCTAAAAGATTAAGTCCGAGGTCAGCTTTTGACAAATACTGATCCAAATCACCTGGTAATACATAGCCTAAAAACTGAACCCTATCTTGCAACCCTAGATCATGAACCTGATGTTTCAAAGTTGTACTCAAGTCCCCTTCCCCAGCTAATTGTAAAATACAATTGGGTAAATCAACCATAGCCTCTATTAATGCTTCTAAACCACGCCCAGCATTCAATGCCCCTTGGTAGTACAAGTTAAAATGTCGTGATGTATCCATAGTACGAGGCTGGCCATTTTTTGAAACACTCATATTTCGAATGGTATGAAAAGGCAACCCGTAGTCTTTACTGAATCGTTGAGCAAGTGCTTCGCCAACGGTATAAGCTAAATCAGCCTTTGGTACTGACCAAGCTCCAATTTTGCTCCAAATACCTTGAATCCTTGTTCTTCCTTGTAATTCAGGCACCTCAGTAAAAAATTCATGCGCATCAAATACCATCTTTAGTTTAGGACGAAGCTTTTTAACCAAAGCCACTGCAAAGACTGTATCTAAATCGGTAGCGCAAATGATATTTGTTGGCTTAAACAATAGAAATAAAAACAAGCGGATTTGGAGCAAGGCATAAAAAAGGGGTCCTTTTTGGATGATTGTTCGGATGCGTTTTTGTTGATATATGGCCTTAGAAAGTGGCGGAGATGATTGCTTTTTTCGTCCAACCAAAAGCACTTGATAGCCGCCTTTTTGCAAAGAAGTACTGATACGCTGCATGCGTTGATCATAAGTCAGATCCGTACTGACAACTAAAGTGATATGTTGGGCTTTAGTCATTCCAATATAATTTCCCGCCTTTATATGTTACCCAGTGTTCATCCATTAAGTCCTTTACAACATCTCGGAGTAAGGTATAAGTATGACTTCCTGGAAACTTTAACTTTAATGCATCTATGGTAACCCCTTTTTTATTCTTTTGCAATAGGCTAATGAGTTCATTTTCAAGCTGTTTGTATTGTTCTGACCGATTAGCCCTATGTTTCTTCGCTATACAATTATCACATACCCCACAATCCGAAT
>CAJXMP010000157.1 GCA_913056515.1 uncultured Lewinella sp. | reverse complement strand
ATTGGAATGATTGCTGCCCAACCGGGCTTTCCTGCCTTAGTAAAGATTTTCCAAATTGAGGCGATCAACAGAACGATGATCCCTAGATACAAAATTAGGCCTACTCCGCCTATTGCACTTGCTGCATCCATTGATGTTTAGTTTAGTTAGTAATAGTCCTATAAGGTAAAAACTTGAACGAACTAATCAAAAATCTAGCAATTATATCTAAAAAATCTTTCTATATCCTAAACGAAGTCTGAATCTAAAACATCCGATTCAGCTGTATAGCCCTCGGAGTCCCCACCTTTAATCTCCTCATAAAACTTAACGAAACAAGCTTGGCTATATGGAGCTAACCACAAAAATCCAATACCCAAAGTAAATAGGCATAATATACTCAAGCCGAACAATGCCAGGGACATCACAAACAAATCTGCCTTGTGTCCGTTCATCATCTCCCAGCTTTTTTTCAAAGCATCAACTGGACTTAAAGCAGGATTTTCTGCCAGAATAAAGTAAGTCATGGACAAACCAAGTCCTGCAATAATTCCTGGTATGATAAACAAAATTGTACCAGCTATAATAATTAATATCATCAGAATATAAACGGCTAATGAACGTCCGAAATCATTAAATCCCTTGAACATATCCTCTATTTCTCTGTCTTCGCCCTTAACATAACCCAGAAAGAAAATAGCTAAGCCTAATGCAATAGGACCACCAATAATTAAGGATCCAAAAGGAATGAAACTAGTTGCTGCACTGATAGCAATCATAATTACATAGACTAAAATCGCTTTTCCCCATCTTCCTTTTAAAGCATTATGAGCCGAAGACATTATTGCACCTGTAGATTGCATGTTCAAAATTTAAGTTAGTTAGATAATATTATTCATTTAGAAGTGTCCAAGCAGCTTCTTTTCCTTGAGATAAAAGTATTTGAGCACCCTGAGTCGCGGCCTTTTTATCCTTTTGCCTCCCAATAAAAAAGCCCAAAAGTAAGCCAATGGGAAAACCTATCAAAACCAAAGACCAATTGTCTAAGCCAAAAGCCAAGACTAAGCCCAATGGAATACCGAATAGGAAGGTTCCAAAACTCATCCATTGACTTTGATAATAGTCTGGAAGGATAAGTCCCGATTCTTCCTTGAGCAAGCGTAGTATCTTATTTTGTAAGCTACTCAGCGCCTGAGTCGCAGATCCTAGGGTATGGCTTTGTTCATTAAATATCTGGACAGCCTTATGCACTTGTTCTTTAACGGTCGAATCAACCTGTTCCTGATTAGACACACACCATAGTAGCGCAGAGCAATACATCCAATGCTCTTTCAGATTGCGATGCTTATGGAGGTTTTCAAAAGATTTGAGTGCTAAGGGTTTCATCTATGTTTATTCAAAAAATGAATCATATTGATTGGACCTATCCGATTTCTCTGGTTTGCGGATGGGTTGATTCAGGTCTAGGATATTATCTTCATCATGCGCCTCTATCAATAAATGTTCTTTTTCATCACCTAGAATCTTAGAAACACCATTCTTTTCCCAATCATCCAACATTTGAAGTCCTTTCTCCTCAAATACGCCATTTTGTAGATCTACCGAATCCATAAAGTTGGCAGACATATCCATGAAGCGTTCCATCTCCCCTACTTTAGATCCTACATCCTCCGCAATAGCCTCTAATGCTTCATCAAACATCATGCGTTTATCGTTAGAGCCTGACATAATATTCATAGCCGATCGCATAGCACCATGCGAAGAATGAATAGCCTTGCGTTCTTGCACCTTTATATCTACCTGATCCTCGATATCTTCCTTCAGGATTTCAGAATTTTCATACATCTTGGTCAACACCCGATACATCACCTCCATTTTATTGTGAAGCGCTTGCAATTTGGTGTTGGATTCTTTTAATCGACCCGCTTTACGAGACTTCAGAATCATGGTTTTTTCTTTCTGCTTCTCTTTAGCTTCTGAGGCCAGTTGCAGGTTATTATGAATTTCTTGCTTGTTCTTGTGAATGGTCTCATTCAACTTATGCATTTGAGCACGTAGTTGATTGATTTGACGATTCATCTTCTTCAAGTTATCCCCTAAAGACTCTGCATAACTTTTTAGAATATTGATCGGGTCAACCGTTACGAATAAGCTCGTAATCTTGCGCATGGCGGATTTATACATATACCAAATCAAAGAGCGCATTTTTGGATCAATCAATAGGTAAGCTAATGCTGCTAGAATTACAATGCTCACCACAAGACTCACGGTATTAGCTGTTGCAGCAGCAACAATAGCCGCTCCAAAACGAACGCCAACAAAAGCTAAAGCACCTGCAATCAGTCCCATGAACACACCACCGGCAAAACCTTCCTTCTTTTTCCAAAATGACCTTGAACTACTCTTTTCCATGTATATGTTAAATTGTTCCTGTTATACTTCAGGCTTTTTAAGCGCAAAAAGTATTCCATATCATACGACACCAGTAATAAATCAACTGAAATATACACTAATATTGTTGCATCTAGGCCTATGAATTCGATAAACAAGAAAAAAAATCCGACACAAATTGTATGCCTATTAAATGTCGACTACTTTTGGACTTTGATATGCATTGATTAGCTTTAAGCAACAATTAATCCAGCAAGCATGACCTTCGATATTACCATCCCTGTATTGAATGAAGCCGAAACACTTGAACATCAAGTCAAAACGCTGCATGCTTATGTGCTACAACTATACCCCAATGAAAGCCAATGGAACATAGTTATTGCAGATAATGGTTCAACCGACCAAACACCAAACATAGCTCAAGGTCTAGCACAAACCTTCTCCAACGTACAAGTGGTCCAAGTCCCCAAGCGAGGGGTTGGATTAGCTTTAAAAACCTCTTGGGGTCAATCCAAGGCAGATATTGTAGGTTATATGGATTTAGATCTAGCCACTGACCTGCAGCACCTTAAACCTGCTTTGGATGCCATTGAACAAGAAGATTATGACTTAGTATATGCTAGCCGACTCCATAAAAATTCGACCGTCATCAATAGAACGTTCAAGCGAGAATTAGCTTCTCGAGTATTCAATGGACTACTGAAAGCTTATCTAGGTGTTCGTTTCTCGGATGGAATGTGCGGATTTAAATGGTTGAAAAGAGCCAAACTAACTCCTTTGATGGAGGCAGGTGCTCAAAATGATGGCTGGTTTTTTTCCACTGAGCTACTGACCACTGCTGAATGGTTGAACTACAAAATATACGAATTACCGGTTAAGTGGACGGATGATGTGAGCAGTTCAAAAGTCAAAATCTTACCCTTAGCTAAAAGATATATTGCTTCCATGATTGCCTTAAAACAACTAAAACCGAGGTCATGATAGCATCCTATCCATTATGCCTAGGAACAGCTATGTGGGCTTGGACAGTGGACCAAGCGCATGCATTTGCCCTACTCGACCAATGGTATGCAGCTGGTTGGAGAGGTATAGATACAGCCACCAATTATCCGATCAATAAAGATCCACAAGATTTCCGAAAAGCAGAACAATGGCTGGCCCAGTGGATTCAAATGAATGGAGTTCAAGACCTACAAATCATGGTTAAGGTGGGTGCGATGGATAATAGTGGAAGCCCAGATAATAACTTAAGCCCCTCTTTCTTATCCATTGCACATCAACATTATACAGATCTGTTTGAACATCAATTGGACTGTGTGATGATCCATTGGGACAATCGGGATGACCCGATGGCTATTCAAGATTCAGTATACTGCTTATTGGAATGCTGCAGCAGTGAACAACAAGTAGGTTTTTCAGGTATCAAACATCCAGCAGCTTACCAAGCGGTGATGGAAAACATGCCCTACAAACCTCTATTACAAGTCAAACATAATCCTTTCCAATCCCATGTAGACTACTATAAAGATCTGTGGCCCTTTACTCGATTATTAGCCTATGGACTCAGTGGAGGTGGTATCAAATTATCGGCGCAGCAAAATGAAAGTACTGGAGCAAAAGCCAGAGGAGTTCAACTGGAGCCCCATCAAGAGCGCATCCAGTTCTTACAAGCTCAAATACAACGGCACAACAATACATTTCCGGAGGTTAGTATTCAGCATTTACATCATTTAGGTATGATTCATGCCTATTTAAATGAACATATCAGTGGGCTTTTAATTGGCCCCTCCAATGTAGATCAATTAACTAGTACGTTGTTTGCCTACGAGCAATTAAAGGCTCAGCAAGACATATTTTCTAACCTATTTAAGGCTATCCAATGAGCACCAAAGCGACATACGACTATTTGGTGATTGGCGGAGGTCTTTTTGGTTCTTATGCCGCTTTGTATGCTGCTCGATTAGGCTATAGTGTATGTTTAGTGGAACGGGAAGATGCCTTATTTAAAAAAGCCTCCGTGGTTAATCAGGCGAGATTACACGCTGGTTATCACTATCCCAGGTCTGTGGCAACAGCCAGAATGAGTGATGATAATAAGGAACGGTTTACCCGAGACCACCAGGACTTTATATTTAGTGCCTTTGAAAAATACTACGCGATAGATAAGCACGGCTCTTTTACGGATGATCGTCAATTTAGACGATTCTGCGAGTATCTAGATATCACCTGTGAACCGGTTGATAATCATCCCCTATTTAACTTCCAACGCTTGGAAAATGTGTATCGGACCGAGGAGCATACTTTCGATCCTTTTCTGATTCGTAATTATTATAAGAAATTGTTGGAGGAGGAAAAGAAAATTACAACTAAATTGAGTACTGAAGTACTGGAAGTTGTGGGTCAATCTGGGGAATATTGGGAGCTAAACCTCAAACAAGGGGATCATACTATTGCTGTACAAGCAGCAGCAGTCATCAATGCTACATATGCTGGGACAAATGCTATTCTTAAGCAGTTTGGTTTTGAATCATGGGATATACAGCATGAAATTTCAGAAATCGGACTGCTACATGCGCCTGAGCTAGCTGGTATAGGTTTGACCATCATGGATGGCCCCTTTGGATCCATCATGCCGTATGGAAAAAGTGGATTACATAGCATTTCTTCGGTAGCCTACACGCATCATAAGGTATCTTATGAACATTTGCCTCAATTTGACTGTATGAATCAGGTCAGTCATTGTAGTCCTGCCGGATTAGGGGATTGTAATAATTGTGCAGCCCAACCTAGAAGTAATATGCATAAAATGACTGCTCAAATGGAGCAATATTTTTCAAAAGATATGACCTGGACACATTATAAATCCTTGTTTACGATAAAATCGAAATTACAAGCCAACCATATTGATGATGGGCGGCCTACAGAGATAAAACAATTCAGTGAAAAGCCTTATTTTTATAGTGTTTTTGCTGGAAAGATCAATTCCATTTACGAGATCGAAAAGGTGATCACAAAATAACTTAGATGTATAGTTTTGACTTTAAGAAACGTGTTAGATATGCGGAGACAGACCAGATGGGTTACCTCTATTATGGCAACTATGCTACCTACTATGAAATAGGGCGTGTAGAACTTATCCGCTCGATCGGTTTAAGCTACAAACAAATGGAGGAAGAATGGAAAGTTATGATGCCAGTAGCCTCTATGGAAGTCAAGTACTTGAGACCGATTTATTACGATGAAGAGATTACTATTAGGACGACCATTAAAGAGCTTCCAGAAAAATTCGTAAATTTTCATTGTGAATTGATCAATGAAGCGGGAAAATTAGTCAATGTTGCAAAGGTTAGACTGTGTTTCGTAGATATGAATACCATGAAAACCTGCCCTTTGGCTCCAGCTCCATTAATTCAAAAACTCCAGGAAATATTTGAGCAATAAGTCTAATAAGACATGGCAAAACCAAGGAAACGCATGACCTTCAACGAGTTCTTACAAAGCCGAAAGCTTGTACAGAAACTTATTGCTTGGGCCAAGGAAACTTCCTTTCCAGGTTTCTTCAAAGTACCCATTTACGATGTTATTGTCTTTGTGCGGAATGAAATCAAGCGATTTGACATTGTTACGCGGGCCAATTCGATGACCTTTAGTTTTTTCTTGTCCCTATTCCCTTCTCTGATTTTAATCTTGAGTTTACTGCCTTTTTTCTCGGAATATTTTTTATCCTTTTTACCTAATGCTGGACAGGATTTTTTCCCAACCTTAGAGAATCAACTTTTATCCATTTTACCGGGTAATGCAGGCGAAATGGTTTTTGACACCTTAGACGATTTAGCTAATAACAGAAGGCCTGAGCTTTTATCTATTGGTTTTTTATTAGCGATGTTTTTTGCTTCTAATGGTATGATGTCTATGATGCGTGCTTTTGAGAAAGCAAACATGGAGACCTTCAAAAAGCGATCCCCTATCCGTAAAAGAATGGTAGGTATAGCCTTGACCTTTATTCTTGGTGCTTTACTTTCAGCATCCTCGGTATTATTGATTTTGGGAAATACTTTATTGAAGGTTTTGGATGGCGTTTTTGAATTCAATGTACTGAGTGAACTTTCCATTTCAAGTTTGCGCTACCTGGCTATTATTATTCTATTTTATTTTGGAATTGCCTTTATCTACAGATTTGGTGTACCTACACGGAGACGAATTTCACTATTTTCACCGGGCACCACCTTAGCTTCTATCCTATGTATTGTGATTTCCTTAGCCTTTTCCTTTTACGTAGACAATTTCAATACCTACAATAAACTGTACGGATCTATTGGTACGATTATG
>CAJXMP010000156.1 GCA_913056515.1 uncultured Lewinella sp. | reverse complement strand
CTTAGAGGAGATTATTGAGATGGAAAGACGGGGTGAGGAATATAATAAAGAAAGGGCATACAGCTATCTTTCCACCATATTAGGTAGAACATTTGAGGAGACTTTAGAAGCAGCTAAGAAATTTGAGCAAGCTGCAGAAGTTAATAGCCTGTTTCATATTGCCTATTGGTTAGGAAAAAAATCCATTGAAGAATTTAATGGAAAGACAGCCAGAGAAATTAATTTTTCTTCTTCTTTAAGAGAACGTGTAGGCTTTCATACCTACGGAGAAAAATGGGCCTCCACCATTAAAGAACAATTGTGGACCTCTAAACTCAACGAGAATCCACTGCACATCATTTCGTCCAACCCACATTCAATTATGAATATCCTGTTTGGGCAGGCAGCATTAAAGCGGGAGTTTCCAAAGTTAGATGCTATTGATATTGCAATGGAATTGAGTAAAGCCGGAAATAGTAAATTGAGGAAAAAAGTATCCGACTTTGCTAAGAAACATGGCATGACCGAAATCAAGGATGATAGTGGTAGTAATATTTATGTTCAGATATTTGATACATCTAAAATAGATACGGCTCAAATAAACCAAGCTTTAGGAACAAATTACCAAGCTGGGGAACAAACGCCGGTTATCTTTAATATGGATTATGCTTTCGGAGAGCAAGCTTTCGAAACCATGGATGAGCTTCTCAAACCATATGAGACTGCAGGGCAAAAACAGCTCATGAATATTGCCTCTATCTCCATCATGGGTAAGGCAGGTATACTTATAGGAGGAAAGGGAGACATCATGATTCCAGATTCACATGTATTTGAAGGAGCCGCAGATAACTACCCTTTTGAAAATGATCTGGACTTAGATGATTTTAAGGATCAAGGTTCAGGTATATACACTGGGTCCATGGTTACTGTCTTAGGGACATCACTCTCCAACAAGGATATACTTCGATACTTCCACAAATCTTCTTGGAAAGCCATTGGTGTGGAGATGGAAGGAGCGCATTATCAAAAAGCCATACAGGCAGCTTCGAAAATTAGGAATAACATTGCATCCGACGTCAAAGTAAGGTATGCTTATTACGCTTCAGATAATCCATTAGAATCTGGTCAAACCTTAGCGTCAGGAAGTTTAGGTATCAGTGGGGTAAGACCTACTTATCTCATCGCAAAAAATATTTTAAGAGCTATTTTTAAATAAAAAAGACCCGGAAATCCGGGTTTTTTTATTTTTAGCCAAACGCAAATAAGGAAATCCTTGTTTGTTTTACAGATCAAACCTTTATTCATGCCAAGTTTTAAAGCATTTTGCTGGATACCTGTTGTACTATTCGTTTTTGCTTGTAATGGTAAAGCTCCGAAGCAATGGACTGATTTAAATTCCACCGTTCCACAATATGATCAATTGGAATATTGGGCTGCCCATCCCCTCAAAACGGATTCCTCTGACTTGGTACCCTCAGATTTACAAGACTACCGAACTTTAAAAGAGGCCGATGTTTTTTTCCTCTATCCTACTATCTATTGGCAAAAAAGAAGTGATAAACTCTGGAACGCTCCTGTTGATGATCCTAAGTTAAATGAACGAATTGATGCCGCTTCGTTAAAGAATCAAGCCAGCATCTTTAATGCAGTTGGTAGAGTGTATGCGCCAAGATATAGACAAGCACATATTGATGCATATTATGCCAAAGATCCAGGAGCAGCAGCCAAAGCATTTGAAATAGCCTACTCGGATGTTAGAAAAGCATTCCAATATTATTTGGAACACTATAATGAGGGTAGACCCTTTTTTATTGCATCCCATTCTCAAGGCACCACTCATGGTATGCGATTAGTTAAAGAATTCATTGATGGTACTGACTTAGAAGATCAATTAGTAGCTGCCTACTTAGTAGGTATTGGCGTACCTGCGTTTTATTATAATTCCTTAAAACCTTGCACCTATCCTACAGAAATTGATTGTATCTGTAGTTGGAGGACCTTTAGAAGAGGATATTATCCTAAAGATCATTTCAGCTATCTAAGCGATTATATCAACACTAACCCCATTTCTTGGACGAATGAAGCTGCATCAACCGATATGCATAAAGGGGCTATTTTGTACAATTTCGACGCCTTGGAAGCAGGAATTTGTGAAGCCGAACAGCATGAAGGTCTTATTTGGATGGATAAACCCAAATTCAAGGGATCTGCGTTTTTTGTGCAAAAGAATTACCACATAGGAGATTTCAACCTCTTTTATTTAGATGTTCGGGAAAATGCAATAAACCGTTTAAATACTTGGTTAGAATTGAATGAAGAGATTCAATAATCAGCCTTATGAGAATACTGGTTTTACATCTATTTATCCTATGTAGCTGCTCTCTTTCCGCACAAATTGTATGGAAACAACACTTCGGTGGCACTGCTACTGATGATATTCTCCACCTATGTGCAGGCAGCGATGATACCTTTCTTGCTGTAGGCTACACTACTTCTGACGATATTGATATTATAGATCCTAAAGGACAAGCGGATGGGCTGATGATATTAATGAATGAAAGCGGTGCTATCTTATGGTCTAAAACTATTGGAGGTTCTTCTAATGACCAACTTCGTTCCGCAGTTCAGCATCCTTCTGGTGAATGGTATGTAGCAGGTATTAGTAAGTCAACAGATGGAGATATTGATCAGGGTGGTAATAATACCGATCAAGGCTTATTGTGTAAATTCAGTGAATCCGGTGAAAAACTATGGTGTAAGGCCTATGGCGTTTTAGAGGATGATGAATTTTATACCATCAGTTTATTAGATGAGGATCGATTGTTACTCAGTGGAGCCGTAGATAATGAAGATCTCTTTACTAATTCTACCGTTCATTCAAATCAAGACTTTTGGTTAGTTGAAATGGATAGTAGTGGACAAGTAATCTGGGAAAGAAAATACGGTGGTAATGATTGGGACCAAGCCTTGCATCATACGACCGATGCACAGGGGAATATCTATGTTACAGGCTTTTCGTATTCAACAGATGGTGATATCACAACAAGTTATGGCTTGGAGGATTCTTGGACCATAAAAACAGATGCTGCTGGAGCACTCATTTGGCAACAAAGCTATGGTGGCTCAAGTCTAGATCAAGGTAGGCAATTGCTTTGGGCTGATCAAAGTCTTTTTTTAGCAGGAAGGACCTTTTCCAATGATGGAATTTTCAACAATCAACTCATTGGCCAAGAAGATGGCTTTATTATGGAGTTGAATCCTGATGATGGTTCTATACTTCAACAACAAGTAAGTGGTGGCGTACTTAGCGATAGAATTAGTGCTTTAAGTTGGAGTGGTCATTATATACTTTCTGCAGGATATACCCGCTCTGATTTAAATGGAAATCCAAGTTTAGGTGGCGCAGATTATTGGTTAAGGGCATTTGACCTAAATCTTCAACAGCAGTGGACAAAAACATTTGGAGGAAGTAATGAGGATGTTGCCCAATCCATATTAATAAGACAAAACCAAGGATTGATTCTTGCTGGGAATTCATTTTCAAATGATCAAGACGTTTCCGGAAATTACGGTGGAGCTGATGCCTGGATCTTGATGTATGATACTGTTAATTCTACTGAGGATCAAGCGGTAAAAAATCTTGCTTATCAAGTATTGGAAGATCGGGTGCTCATACATGGGATTCCGGATGGACTCTACCGATATAGTTTTTATCAATTTGACGGGAAAATACTATCTTCAGGACTTCAGCAAACAATGGAAGGAAGGCTAAATATAGAGGAGCATCAACTCAAAAGAGGTGTACTATATGTTCAACATATGAAGCAAAGTAATCTTCGATACAGTATAAAAATATTTAGGTAGATGAGACTTATTGCCTATTTCAACGAATTGAAGGCCAATAGACCAACCACAGCGATAGCTTGGGTATTAGGGCTTGGCTTTGTTTTTTATTTGGCTATGCAAATCCTACAAAGTCAACTATCGCCGGAGTATGCCATACTAAAAGAGGTTATCAAGAAATTCACCATTGTTATTAGTATAATTTGCTTGATAACCCCTGTTAATATTCTATTCTATGCGGTAGCGCAACGAATCAGAAGAAAGTAATTAATACGTTGAAAAGCCGCGTTCTAATTCCACTATTTTGGTAAAACCTAGCATCTCCATTTTAGCTGCTGCTTTGGAAGATCTTACACCTCCTTGGCAGAACATGTAGACTGTTTTGTTTTTATCTAGTGTATTTACTTCCGATTCAAATCCGGCATCCTTAAAATCGATATTGATAGCACCAGGTACGGTTCCTGAATTAAACTCTGCAGGTGTGCGTACATCTAAAATGATATACTCCGACTCATCTGCCGCAATAGCATTTTTGAATGCATCAGGCCCAACTTTTTCGATCACTTGTACCGGAGTTGCCTGAGTTTCTTGACTTTGTTCTGTTTTAGTTTCACATGCAACTAAAAGCACTACAGTAAAGGCTAAACCTAGGATAATTCTCAACATCTTATTACTTGTTAACTTGTTTTACATGAATAATATTGACAGGACAAGCTTGAGCAGCTTTAATATTTTCCTCTAACTCCTCATCTCCAACTCGAGCAGTATACATGCCTTTTTTTTCTTTTCCTCCTATTAAAGTCACCTTTCCATCTTTCTTAGACATCCGCCACCTGTTGTATGCGAATTCTACGCAGTAATTACAACCGATACATTTTTCTCTTTGGTGTGAAATGATAACCATATTATTTGGACTCTACCAATTTATAGAATTTATCTGAAGGACGAAGTTTTTCAGTAATTGGGAAGGTGAACAAGTCTCCTTTCACTGCCTTATCTACATCTTTATCATCAACCTTGATGGTATCTAATTCCATCTCAACAACTCCAGTAGTAGGACCTGTAATAAGAATCTTATCCCCTTTTTTTACGGATTGCGCTTCCATCCGAACTTGACCAACGCCTGCCTTAGTATAATAATGATCCACTTTACCTAGGAACACTTTCTTTTGGGTAGCTTGCGAGCCATGTCCTTCTGTCCATTCTCCCAGTTTCTGTCCTAATAGGTAACCACCCCAGAAACCTCTATTATATACTTTATGCAATTGATCCATCCAACCTTCTACTTTCTCCGGCGAATAGCTTCCATCATAATAACTATCTATGGCTTCTCGGTATGCTCTTATCACTGTACTCACATATTCCGGTGCTCTACCTCTACCTTCAATTTTGAGCACTTGAACACCCGCATCTATCATCTGGTCTAAGAAATCAATGGTACATAAATCCTTTGGTGACATGATGTATTCATTATCAATCATCAATTCATTACCATCTTCATCTTTTACGGTATATTTTCTTCTACAGTTTTGTACACAAGCTCCTCTGTTGGCAGAAGAGTTAGCTGTATGTAAGCTCAAGTAACATTTGCCTGATACAGCCATACACAAAGCGCCGTGTCCGAACACTTCTATGCGCACTATTTCACCATTCGGTCCTGTGATTCCCTGTTTTTCAACCTCGTCTACAATCAATTTAATTTGTCTAAGGCTCAACTCCCTGGAAAGGACCATGACATTAGCAAACATGGCGTAGAACTTGACAGTCTCCACATTTGTAATATTCAATTGAGTAGATATATGTACATCTACGCCTTGAGAGAAGGCATATTGGATTACAGCATGATCAGCGGCAATTACAGAGGTAATACCTACTTCTTTTACTGTATTGATGATCCGCTTAATGATTGATAAATCATGATCGTAAATGATGGTATTCAGCGTGAGGTAGGTTTTTACTCCAGCTGCATTACAACGATCGGCAATTTCTTTGAGGTCTTCAACGGTGAAGTTTATACTTCCCTTTGCACGCATATTCAACTGATCCACTCCAAAGTAAATGGAATCAGCCCCACTGTTTATGGCTGCCTGTAAAGCTTCCCACGAACCAGCGGGTGCCATAAGTTCTAATCTCTTTTCGCTTTGCTTCATCCCACAAAAATAGATAAGAGCAAGGAAAATTACCGGTTAATGGTATACTTTTTTCTAAAAAGGATTGAACCGGACTAATCTAGTGTTTCTTGAATAAACTGTTTAAGGTCATCGGCCTCCCAATTGAATAGCTTGCCTAAGTTGACTAAGAGTTCTAAATTTTTAGCAGAAATTTGACTGTCCGTGCGGGTTATAATCAAAGTAGCTTGGATAATTGTTTCTTGCTGCTTTAAGCTTAATCCTTTTTCCATGCCATTGAAAATATCTTCTAAACTCATTTTTACCTCTTGATGCAGTTGTACCCTTTTGATAAGCCAGGACTTGTTTAAATGTTCAATGGACAATTTTTTCAGCACTTGATTCATCATTTTAACATCGGCTAACTTATAGTCTGCCTTATTAAAAGATGCTAAAATCATCAAGTCATATAAAATTCTTAGGTATTCTTGGTCCATACGGGTACGGATCCCCTCAATGGAAGATTGATTGGGAGTCTGAGTACGAGGCTTTTTGAACAAAGAGAGTAGTTGTTTCTTCACAAGACCTGTGTTTTGGGTTTTTTACTCCTTGGTTGACCAAGTTTAGAATTTGTGCCTTATCAAGATAACAAAAAAACCAAGCAGAAAAAAACCCTTCCTACTCGTTCAGGATTAACAGAATATCTACCCTTCGATCTTTTCTTTTGCCTGAAGACAACTCTGAGCCAACTAAAGCTCCTGCACGCGTACTTCCATAAGCTGTACTTTCTAAGATATTTTTATCGATT
>CAJXMP010000155.1 GCA_913056515.1 uncultured Lewinella sp. | reverse complement strand
GAGCTTAAACTAACAATTACATTGCCAGGTTTTATGTCATTGACTATCAATTCACTGCGCTTCATTCTTGCAAATGCTGTATAACCAACATCTATAGTTCTAACAATATCGCCTACATCTGCTGTTTCACCTCCTGCCAAGTGAATGTGGACACCTAAATCCCTCATTTGCTCAACGAAAGCGGCTGTATATTGAATGATTTCTTTGATTACATCACCAGAAATTAAATTTTTATTCCTACCAATGGTCGAAGACAGCACGATATTATCTAAGCATCCAACGCATGCCATATCGTCCAAATTCATGACTATGGCGTCCTGTGCTATTCCTCTCCAAACAGAGAGATCACCAGTCTCTTTCCAATACATGTATGCCAAACTAGTCTTAGTACCTGCAGTATCCGCATGCATGAGATTACAATATTCAGAAGAACCTCCAACATGGTCTGGGAGGATTTTGCAGAAAGCCTTCTCAAATAAGCCTTTATCTAAGCCTTTAATTGCTTGATGCACCTCATCCTTAGTTGCTGATACACCTCTCTTATCGTAATTATACTGGTCAGACATGATTAAAAATTTGAATGTAAATATAGGGTTTAAGCAGACAAATACCTACTTTAGAAAAGGTATAAGCAGAAGTTAAATAAATAACCATAATGGACCATTCATTATCTGATGATTATTGGGAAAAAAGATGGCAAAAAGGCGAAACAGGTTGGGACATCCAAAGCCCCTCTCCTGCCATTATTGATTTGGTTATTCAAGAAACCGATCTTTCGTCAAAGATCCTTTTCCCTGGGGCAGGTTCAGGATATGAAGCAGCCTATTTATTTAATGAAAAAGGGTATAAAAATATTTTTATCTGTGATTGGGCAGAGACTCCATTAAAAAGATTTGCTAAGGCATACCCAGAATTCCCAAAAGAGCAGATAATCCATGGCGATTTTTTTGCGCATACAGGGTCTTACGATTTTATTGTCGAACAAACCTTCTTTTGCGCTATCCATCCTGAGTGGCGAAAAAAGTATAGAAACAAAATCTTAGAACTACTCCAACCCAATGGCATTCTTATGGGTTTATTCTTTGATAGGACCTTCAATAAAAATGGTCCACCTTTTGGAGGAACAGCCCAAGAATATGAACGCTTGTTTAAGAAATACTTCAAAATAAAAAAACTGGAGTCCTCTACTTTGTCTATCAAACCACGTTTGGGAAGTGAATTAGAGTTTATTTTTGAGAAGCGATAAATCTGCTAAAAGGATGTTAATTAATTTGCCTATAGGTTCCTAATCTTTATATTTGTTTAGGCACCTTTTACCCAGAATAGTTTAATTAAAGAGAGAAAATTTTACGGTTTGAAAATTTCAGAAAAGATAAGGAGTAATTACAAATCCATTTTATTCATTTTGGTCGTATTTTCCTTTGCTACTTTGGGTGTTTATCAATTCAATTCTGGTGGTCATTCAGCTAATCATCTCCAAGCCTCTGCTTTGGATGCCAGTGCGCCAACTTTAGGGAAATTAACCATTACCATCCCTAATGAAAAGTTTGGCTTTGTATTGGATACCTTTCAGCAAGTCCATGAAGACACTATTGCAAGGAATCAATTCTTGGCAGACATCCTTTTAGGTTACGGTGTGGACTATGTTCAAATAGATGCGATTGCACGAAAAAGTAAAGATGTATTCGATATTAGACAATTGCGTGCTGACAAGCCATACACTATTTTAACTAGGGATAGCTTGGAGGGTGCTGACTATTTTATCTATGAACCCAATATCGAATCCTTTGTCATTTATGCATTAAAAGGAGAACAGGATATACAAATCATCAACAAACCAATAACCATAGAAACCTCCATCGTTTCTGGCGAAATAGAATCCAATTTATGGAATGCAATGACAGAGGCAGGTGTGAGTTATGAATTGACAGCAAGAATGGAAGATGCACTTCAATGGTCTGTTGATTTTCACCACATCAATAAAGGTGACGCCTTTAATTTGTTATATGATGAAAAGTTTGTAGAAGATTTATCCGCTGGTGTGGACATGGTAAAAGCTGCACACTATAAGACTAGTGGCAATGATTACTTTGCCATTTATTATGATAAAGAAGGCCTAGAAGGTTACTACGATGAGCTGGGAAGGCCAATGGCTAAAACCTTTTTAAAAGCTCCCGTTAAATATAGTAGAATATCCTCGAGATATAATCTTAGGAGGTTTCACCCAGTCCAGAAAAGGGTAAAACCGCACCTTGGGACTGATTATGCTGCCCCTTATGGCACCCCCATATTTGCAGTGGCAGATGGTATAATCAGTAAAAAAGGATATACTAGAGGAAACGGTAATTACATTAAAATAAAACACGACAAGGTCTATAGTACTCAATATCTACATATGCAAAAGTTTGCAAAAGGAGTCAATAGAGGTTCACATGTAAAACAAGGTCAAGTCATTGGTTACGTGGGTTCTACCGGTTTGGCAACTGGCCCACATGTTTGTTTTAGGTTTTGGAAAAACGGCAAACAAGTCAACCATCTTTCTTTAAGTTTCCCTCCGCCTGATCCCCTACCAGCTAATGAGATAGACTCATTTATGATCATTCGAGATCAATATTTAGAGGCATTAAAAATCGAGTTGCCCAAGATTGAAACTGATACCATCAATGCCATAGCGGCTCAATAAAAAAGTCCCGATTTAAATCGGGACTTTTTTAGTTTAAATTAAAGTGCGTATCATCCATTTTGCTAATAACCGCTTTACTACCACCGGCATCAGCTAATATCTTATTCCAAAGACCAGTCCATCGCTTTGCAAAGATGTAATTCAAATCAAGATCAGTCACAATCCAAGAACCGGTATTGATTTCAGATAATAATTGATGTGGTGACCAACCAGAATAACCCAGATAAAACCGTATATCCTTTGGTGTAATCAGCCCATTTTTTATCAAGAACTTCAGGCGGCTAAAATCTCCACCCCAGAATATACCTGGATCAATTTGAATGGAATCATCCAAAATATCACCCTTGGTGTGCACATAATGAATCGTATCCGTGGATACGGGACCTCCATAATATACATGTGCATCGAAATCTGGAAAATCAAGAACCAAGTCTTGGATCTTAAATTCAAGTTGCTTGTTAATAACGAATCCCAAGGACCCCTCTTTGTTGTGTTCACACAAAAAAATAGCGGCTCGCTTAAAAACGGGTTCATCCATAAATGGATCTGCAACCAAAATTTGACCTCTATTGACTTTCGCTGGAGTCATATAATTAATTAAAGTGCTGCGTTTGGAAAACGTCTATCAATCCGCATAATAAAACCTCGAAGGACTTTACCTGATCCACCGACCTCAATGTACTCTGTAGCACCATCGGCGATCATGTTCTTCATGGTTTCAGTCCAACGCACAGATCCAGTCAATTGTTTTTTAAGGTTCAATTTTATTTCTTCGATATCTTTTGAAGGCTTAGCGGTCACATTTTGATATACAGGACAAATGGGGGTTTTAAAAGAGGTCTCATCAATAGCTTTTTCTAACTCTTCTTGTGCTGGAAGCATTAATGGTGAATGAAAAGCTCCTCCTACTTGAAGGACAATTGCTCTTTTCGCCCCTGCTTCAGTCAATTGAGCACAAGCTTCTTCAATGCCTTTAAGTGAGCCCGAGATAACTACCTGGCCTGGGCAATTGAAATTTGCAGCTACTACAACTTCTTCAATACTATTGCAAATATCAGCAACCTGTTCGTCCTCTAGACCCACAATTGCTGCCATTGTGCTTTCAACGGCTTCACAAGCTTTTTGCATAGCATTAGCTCTTTTTTGAACCAACCTAAGTCCATCCTCAAAAGTTAAGGCTTTTGCAGCTACGAGGGCTGAAATCTCCCCTAAACTATGCCCTGCAACCATATCAGGTTTGAACGCATCACCAGCCATTTCAGCTTTGATGACAGAATGTAGAAAAACTGCAGGTTGTGTAACTTTTGTCTGCTTAAGATCCTCCGCAGAACCTTCAAACATCACTTTCGATATATCAAAACCTAAGATCTCATTAGCCTCATGAAATCTTTTCTGAGCCAATTCTGAAGATTCATACATATCTTTTCCCATACCTTCAAACTGAGATGCTTGTCCAGGAAATACAAAAGCTTTCATAGTTATTTTTTATTAAAGTTTAGTAATCGCTGCCAAAGATAAGAATTGTATATAAAAATTGTCATCTACTTAAAAAGTCCGTATTCATAGAATGGTAAAGGTTTTTAATCTGATTATCTGAATCATACATCCATTACTCTACATTTTTTAAATAAAAGGCTGTAATTTCGAAACGTATGAATAATTGGAGTAATCGTATATACGGTCTGGTAACAAACCCTTATGTCTATCACAGTATATTTTGGTTGAGTTTATTCTTGGTGCTTAATCTGTTGTCATCAGGTCACAGCCAAGTATGGATAGGCCTAGCTAATGAGCTTATCAACCTGTTATTTTACTTCCTATTGGTTTACATTAATCTACTCTATTTAATTCCATCTTATCTTAGGACAAAGAAATACTTCACCTATCTAGGAAGTTTATTGATTATCGTAATCATATTCACTCCTATTCAGTCCTTAGTTTCATACGTTATATTTTCTTCTAATGAGTTAGCCCAATATGATATCCTGCATAATTTAAATTGGGCCTTTGCTCAATCCTTTATTGTAGTAAGTGCGAGTACCGTTTTAAAGATCATTACAGACTGGCTGAGAAATAATCAACAAACACAAGAGTTAGAAAGAAAGCATATTGAATCCGAACTTCAATTCTTAAAAACTCAAGTCAATCCGCATTTTTTATTTAATACCTTGAATAATTTGTACGCGCTGACACTTAAGAAATCTGAAAGTGCACCGGAAATTGTTTTAAAACTATCTGAGCTCATGCGCTACATGCTATATGAGTGTAATGAAAAAAAGGTCAGTCTTAGAAATGAAGTCAAGTTTCTTCAAAATTACCTAGAACTTGAAATGTTGCGCCAACCCAAGGGGATTGATATTCAACTCAATGTAAAAGGACAAATAAAAAATCAAGAGATTGCACCGCTCATATTTATAGCATTTATTGAGAACAGCTTCAAGCATGGGATCAATGCTAATATTGAAGAAGGTTTTGTTCATATATTCTTAGATATCCATGAAGAGGAAATATCCTTTTCTGTAGTGAATAGTAAACAAGAAGCTTTACCTACCATTGATCGAAAAGTAAAAAGTGGTGGAATTGGCTTGGTGAATGTAAAACGAAGACTAGAAATCTTATATCCGAATAAATACAAGTTGGAAATTAAAGAGACGCCAAAAACTTACGAAATAAAATTATTAATGAACTTAAATTAAATCTACCCTATGTTAAATACAATTATAGTAGACGACGAACCCCTTGCAAGAGATATACTGGAAACGTATATCGAGCAAATACCTGAATTAAATTTAGTAGCTAAGTGCTCCAATGCGCTAGAAGCCAACAATATACTCCAGAGTGAGGATGTTGATTTAATGTTTTTGGATATTCAGATGCCTCAAGTAACCGGAACTGAATTCCTAAAATCTTTAAATAACCCTCCTATGGTTGTTTTCACAACAGCATATCCAAATTATGCTATTGAAGGATTTGAACTAGATGCATTAGACTACCTGCTTAAACCCATTCCAATGGATCGATTTATGAAGGCGGTTAACAGAGCTGTAGAAATGAAAAATTTGTTCTCCAGCACTAATCCTGAAACTGCTGAAGTAGTCGATAGACCAGCTGGTGAAAAAGAGGATTTTGTCTTTGTAAAATCAGATAAGAAACTGGTAAAGATTCATTACTCAGACATCATCTATATTGAAGGACTAAAAGACTATGTAATCATTAGGTGTAAGGATACGCGAGTGATTACCCTACAAACTATGAAAAGTCTAGAGGCAAGAATGCCAGCTAATATTTTCAAGCGAATTCACCGTTCGTATATTGTGAATCTAGACGAAATCAATGCAGTTGTAGGAAATATGGTAGAGGTAACTGAAAAGGGTCAATCCAAGAACCTTCCAATAGGTAAAAACTATAAAGACGAATTATTAGAAATCGTCAATAAGAATAGATTATAATTTAGTCACTCCTTTTACATAGGAGGATTAATTACCATAGAATAGGGAACGTTTTAATTATCTTATATCTAAGATTTTTTTAATAATCCCATGAGCATTTTTGGCTGAACAATCTACTTGTTCAGCTTTTTTAATGCAAAAAGCCATGCCTTTTATCTAGGCATGGCTTTTTATAATTTATAATTAATCGTTGGGATTAACGAATAACTTCAATTTTCTTGTTTAAAACAACTCCCTGATCTGTTACCACTTTAGCTACATATATTCCAGCTTGAGCAGTCGTCAAATCAATTACTGTCGATTTCTGATTCAATCCACTTTGTTGTTGAATCAACTTTCCTTCTAGATTATAAATCTCGTAAGACTCAATTTTCTTATCCATCCCACCATTTAAATGCAGATTAAATAATCCATCTGTTGGATTCGGATAAGCTAATAAGGTCGGTGGAACATGAGCAGAACTTCCAGTATTCACGGGAACTTCAAACGAAGTCGCAGGATACTGGACAAGTTGTCCATCTCCATCCATGACTTGGATATCATCCATCTGGAAGGTCATAGTTGATTTATCTGTTTTGATACCATCTATATCGATGATAATAATAAAC
>CAJXMP010000154.1 GCA_913056515.1 uncultured Lewinella sp. | reverse complement strand
TGAATACTTCTGCCCCTGAGAACAACATCTTTCCTAGGAATCCTCTGATATACTTCTCGTCTTTTTCTGTTTAATATTGTCTTAACCAATCTACTAAGTCTAAATCCGCTGTGAAGAAAGCAGCATTTTCTGAAGGTAAATAGGATTTAGTAACTGTTTGACCAAATTCAACCGTTCCGGAGTCTGGTTCTAGATTTCCGGCAAGAATCTCAAACAAAGCATTAATCGCTAAACTATTATCACAAAGGAAAGTGACCTTATCGTCTTTATTGATGTCAAAGTTCAATCCACTGAAATAGGTTTCTCCATTGGAGGAATAACTTAGATTTCGTACAGAAAGAATGACATCTCCCACCTCACGTTCTTTATTGAAAATGATTGCTGGATATCTTCTACTAGATGGTTGAATATCTTCCACATTGATTTTTTCTAGCATCTTCTTTCTTGAAGTTGCTTGACGTGATTTCGAGGCATTGGCAGAGAATCGGTCAATGAAGGCTTGAAGTTCCTTCCGCTTATCTTCTGCCTTTTTATTTTGAGCCATCTTTTGTTTAAGGGCCAATTGACTACTTTCGTACCAAAAAGTATAATTCCCGGTGTAGAGTTGAATTTTGCTAAAATCTATATCTACAATATGCGTACATACGGTGTCTAAGAAGTGTCTATCGTGTGAGACTACAATCACCGTATTTTTAAAGTCCAATAAGAAATCCTCCAACCAACTGATCGTATGAATATCTAAGTCGTTGGTTGGCTCATCAAGTATTAGAATATCTGGTTCTCCAAAAAGTGCCTGTGCTAAAAGGATTCGGACTTTTTGGTTACCATCCATATCCTTCATCAATTTATAGTGATCGTCTTCATGAATCCGCATACCACTCAATAATGCCGCCGCATCAGGTTCAGCATTCCAACCATCCATCTCAGCAAACTCACCTTCCAGTTCACTCGCTCTAATACCGTCTGCTTCGCTGAAGTCTGCCTTAGCATAGATTGCATCTTTTTCTTGCATGATGTTCCATAGTTTTTCATGACCCATCAATACCGTATTTAATACCGTTACCTCATCATATTCATAGTGATTCTGCTTGAGTACTGCCATGCGTTTCCCAGGTTCGATACTCACATCACCTAGGTTTGGATGAATTTCGCCCGCTAGAATTTTGAGAAAGGTTGACTTACCTGCTCCATTGGCACCAATCACACCATAACAATTGTCACCCTTGAAGGTGATGTTCACTTCATCAAAAAGTACTCTTTTCCCATATTGCAGGGTAACGTTGTTTGCCGATATCATCTATAAAATGGTTTTGAAGCTGCAAAGGTATGATTTTTAAAGAGTAAGTAAAAAGAAACCTCTTATATCATTAATATTAATGGTGATCAAAGGAGTATTAAATATGGGCATACGATAAGTGATTTGTATATTGGTAAATCACTTTAACTATTGCTAGCTATGCGGACAAGAATTTTTCTAATTTTTCTATGCTTAAGTATTCTAAAGAATTTGCAAGCCCAGGAGATTAAAGTTCAACCTTATTTACAAGATGCTACACCACATTCCATCTACATTCTCTGGGAAACGGATGATAATGCAACAAGCGTAGTAGAGTGGGGTATTACCGAAAATTTGGGGAATACAAGTATAGGTACGGCTCAAAATTCTGAGGGTACTGCCTATATACATGAAGTAAAAATTGATGGCTTGGATCGATTCACTACATATTATTACCGAGTAAAGTCGGGTAATGCTGTCTCAGACATTTTTAGCTTCAAGACCCCTCCTTTTGCTTCCGATGAAGAATCTTTTCGGATTGTTGCAATGAGTGATATGCAGCGGGATAATGCTTTTCCAGATAAATTTAATGAATTGGTCCACGATGGTGTTATCTCGTATTTGGCTGATGAATTTGGTGGAGATCTGAATGACCAATTAGCTTTAGTAATGATTCCAGGAGATTTAGTCGTAACGGGTTCAAATTACAGTCAATGGGAAAATCATTTCTTTGATCCATCCCATGGATTATTCAATGAGGTTCCAGTATATCCAGTACTTGGAAATCATGAATATAATTCCAGTTATTATTTCAAGTATTTCAAATTGCCAGACAATGGTACGGTAGGCTATGAAGAACATTGGTGGTACAAAGATTATGGAAATGTTCGAATTATAGGATTGAATTCCAATGGTCCTTTTACTAATCAGGATCAATTAGATTGGCTGCAAGAGGTCCTAGATAATACTTGTATATCTGATTCAACTGATTTTGTATTTGCTCAACTACATCACCCACATAAATCTGAATTATGGACACCTGGGGAATCGAGTTTTACCGGGCAGGTTATCGAAATGATGGAGCAGTTTAGTACGGATTGTGGTAAACCAAGTATTCATTTCTTTGGTCATACCCATGGTTATTCTCGAGGACAGTCAAGAGATCATAAGCACCTCTGGATCAATGTGGCTACAGCAGGTGGTGCTATTGATAACTGGGGTGAATTTCCAAATTTCGATTATGAAGAATTCTCTGTTTCTCAAGATGAATATGGTTTTGTTACGGTGGATGTAACCAGTGGTGCTGAACCTAGTATTCATGTCAAAAGAATCAGTAGGGGGGATCAGGATGGAAGTTTGAATAATGTAGTGACTGATGATGTGTTGATTCAATTGAACGCTATGGAGGTTTCGACACCAATAGGTATAAGTCCAAGTTTTGAAACTGTTGCACCAGAATGTGTCGATCTAAAGGCAAGCGCATTTGCTTCACCCAATCTGGAGGCTGAGCACGGGCAAAGCCATTGGCAGGTGGCTTTATCGGAAGATGGATTTGCTACACCTGTTGCTGAACAATGGAAGAATTTTGAAAATTGGTATTTCGACGAAAACACCCAGGAGGGAGACGATTTGACAGATGAGAATATAATAGGCTTGGAGGAATTTACGGACTATTGGTGGCGGGTGCGGTATAGAGATAAAAATATGAATTGGTCCGATTGGTCTAGTCCTGTAGCTTTTGGCACTGGCGCATCTATTGCAGCTCCCAACTTATTGATCAATGGTGGGTCAGAGGATAGTCTTGCAGCATGGACAGTAAGTGAGGGAGTAGTAGAATCTTTGACAGCTGGTATTTGTCAAGGCATTTCACCAAATACAGGTGAACGTTATTTTGCAGTTGGTGGCTTGTGCGAAGAAAGTCCTGTGGGTATTTGCATTCAGGGAGTAGATGTAGCTATGCATGCAGATTCCATCGATGCGGGTGATTTTTATGCCAATTTTGGAGGATATATGTCCAACTATAGCGGGTCAGATATCCCAGAAATGCGATTGATTTTTTTAGATCAAAATAGCGTGGAGATTGGTTCCACTGATTTTGTATCCAATACCAATAGCACTTGGACTTTATATAGTAATTGGGAGCTTATTCCTACTGGAACCCGAACCATTCAAATGGAATTAAAAGGTACTAGGAATGCTGGAACAGATAATGATTCTTATTTTGACGATCTGTTCTTAAGATTGGGATCAGGTACAGATTGTAATCCATCCGTTTCTATTTCAACTATTCCAATGAGTTATCCTATTTTACAGGTGGCACCAAATCCTGTTTCGGATACAGGAATGGTCATCTTACCAGAAGAACACTTTACTGACCTTGTTTTGCATGTGGTTGATAATCAAGGAGAAAAGATGCCTTGTTCTTATCGGGTTCAATCAGATGGGATTAAGTTTGAAAAGGGTACACTTAAACCGGGTACTTATGCTTTTTGGGTTCGGAGTGAAGGTAAAATTTTAGGTTCAGGGAAATTTGTGGTTCTGTAAAGTAATTGGCTAGCATTTTTTATATTTATAAAGTGCTTGACAACCAAGCTTTTTACACATAAAAGCATGTGTTTATCATTTTACCATTCCTTTCCAATAAAATACTAATGATGAAAAATTGCCTATTAACTTCCCTTTTTGTTTTAATAACTATTTCAGTTTTTGCACAGGAGTCAGATTTGCCCAAAGGCGAAACCTTTGAATCCACTCAATATTTAGAGATTGGTGGAAAGCGAATGGAATTCTCTACTGAAGTAGGTACTATTCAACTGCGTGATGAGAATGATCAACCTATTGCCTTATCGGGATTTACTTATTACAAGAAAAAAGGTGCAGCGGCTGACAGGCCCATAGTTTTTGCTTTTAATGGGGGACCATTATCTGCATCATTTTGGTTGCACTTTGGGGTTTTAGGTCCTAAACGAGTGGTCATAAATGATCCGGACTACACCAAGCCAGCACCCTACGATGTAGTCAATAATGAGTTTTCTATTTTAGAAAAAGCGGATTTGGTGATGATTGATCCTATTGGGGTTGGATTTTCAAGACCTATAGGTGATTCTAAATGGGAAGATTTTTGGGGAGTAGATCAAGATGTTCGGGCTATTGGTTTATTTATTGATCAATTTTTAATTCGATCAGGAACCTATAATGCACCCAAATATTTACTTGGAGAAAGTTATGGAACGTTTAGAAATGCTGCCTTGGTAAAACATTTACAAGACAAGGGAATCAATGTAAATGGAGTGATTATGGTGTCGGCTACTTTTGAGATACAGCATTTACGATTTGCTCCTGGAGATGACATCGCATACCTGACGCATTTCCCGAGTTACGCTGCTACAGCCTGGTATCACAATAGAGTTGCAGATAAGGGAGCAAGTCTAGAAGCCTTTTTGGATGATGTACGAGCATTTACAGCTAACGAATATGCTACAGCCTTGTTTATGGGGGACCAATTGAGTGCGGAGGATCATACTGCAATAGCACAGCAATTGGCAGATTATACAGGCTTATCTCTAGACTATTGGAAAAAGGCTGATTTAAGGGTTACGAATCGAGAGTTTTTTCAAGAACTATTACGTGATGTTGGAGAAACGGTTGGTCGATTGGATGGTCGATTTACGGGTGTGAATGAAGACTTGTTAGCCCAAAATGCATTTACTGACCCACAAAGTGATGCGATTTCTGGGCCTTACATTGCTGCCTTCAAGGATTATCTATACAATGATTTAGGTGCACCTAGGGATTGGACTTACATGACGAGTACGGGTGGTCGAGATAATTTTAAATGGGATTGGAGACATAGAGGTAATATTGCATGGAATGCACAGGTAGCTATTAGTACTTTGCCCGATATGACCTCAGCTATGAAGCGTGATCCCAATTTAAAGATCCTCATTTTAAATGGATATTATGACTTGGCAACGGTATTTTATGGGGTAGAGTATTCTATCAATCATATGGGCCTATCTCCTGAATTAAAGGATAATATCATCATGGAGTACTATGAGGCGGGGCATATGATGTACACGCATGAACCATCTATTATAAAGTTTAAGGCGGATGTAGATCGATTTATTGAGGAGACTAAGTAGAGATTAAACCATTTTATAGTTTTGTAGTCAAATAAAAATGAACAGTTGGGCGAATTTATGAATCCAATTAGATATTGGAGATATCTTTTGTTGTGCATATTTTTTTGCAGTAGTGTATGGTCTTTACATGCTCAATCGAGCACAGGAACTAGTTTTTGGTTTAGTTTCATGGAGCATAGAGATGTGGGGGTGAACAATAAGGTGGTCATGATTACTGCCGAGACTAATACGAGTGGTACCGTTGAAATTCCTTTCTATAATTGGAGTCAGTCATTTGCCGTTCAAGCGAATCAAGTCACTATTATTGAATTACCTGCTTTTACAGAGAATGAGGGATCCAACGTAATCAGTGATAAAGGAATTTTGGTGACTACTCAAGATGAAGTATCTGTTTATATACATCAATATTATGGATTTCGATCTGAAGCAACCTTGGTCTTACCGGAGACCGCGATAGGTCAGGAGTATTTTGTGATGAGCTATAAGGGCGTTCTGAGGAATGGGGAGTTATTTCCATCTGAGTTTTTGATTGTAGCTACCCAAGAAGAAACGCTCCTAGAAATTACACCTTCTACGAATACACAGGGTGGAGGCACAGCAGGTAATACCTTTCAAATCATTCTAAATGCGGGTGAAACCTTTCAATTACAAGCAAGCAGTCAATCTGGAGATTTGACAGGTTCGCATATTGTAGGAGATAAAGATTTTGCCCTGTTTGGCGGAAATTCTTGGACGGAGGTTTCATGTGGATTAAGGGATAATTTATTGGAACAAATGTTCCCTGTAGACACCTGGGGTAAAAAGGTAGTAACAGCTCCTTCTATGTTTACCAATTTTGACCTATTCAGGGTTCAAGCAGCCCAAGATAATACAACGATTCAACTATATGACCAGGGCAATGCAAACCCACAAAGTTTTACTATAGATGCGGGTGAATACATTGAATATCCCAAGTCTGTTCCAACATACATTGAAGCGGATAAACCCATTCAGGTGGTGCAGTATTTGGTTGGTGCGGATTGTAATGGACATAACTTAGGTGATCCGTCGATGGTATTATTGAATAGTGTAGAGCAGACTAGAGAAACGGTTACCTTATATAATTCTCCTTTTCAGAATATATCACAGCATTTCATCAATGTGATCGTTTCCACAGATAATCTGCCTTTTATTGAGTTAGATGGGGGAGATATTCCAGCCAGTGCTATCATTAATTCGGTAGGCTTAAATGATGAATTTACGGTTATTCAAATGCAAGTAGGCCCAGGTTCTCATACCATTACTTCTTCATTATGTGGCTTGATTGCTACTGCATATGGGTATGGTGAAGTGGAATCGTATGCCTATAGTGG
>CAJXMP010000153.1 GCA_913056515.1 uncultured Lewinella sp. | reverse complement strand
TGGATGAATTTCTGCGAGTGGCCATCGCTAATCCAGACGTATTCTTTTCATTACACCATAACAACTTGGAGCAATACCATTTGCCAGGGGGTAATTTACGTCAACGTTTAGTAGGGATTTTTGGAAATGCCTCTAATGAAAAATTGGTGCCAGTTGGAGAGGAGACGGACGTCTTAAAAATTTCTGGATTCATAGGGAAGCCAGACTACTCTAAAAAATCTAGAGGGGATCAATATATTTTCGTGAATGATCGATTTATTAAGTCCAGTTACTTAAATCATTCTATTATTTCAGCTTACGACAATCTATTGCCTAAAGATCACTTTCCGTTCTACTGTGTATTCATTGATATTGATCCACAGCATATTGATGTCAATGTACACCCTACGAAGCAAGAGATTAAGTTTGAGGATGAAAAGCTGGTTTATAATTATCTGAAAGTATCTATTAGGCATGCTTTAGGGCAGAATGCTATTACCCCGTCTTTAGATTTTGATCGAAATGGCGCTTTTTCTTTCGATGATGGTATTTCAAGTCCCAGCAAGTCCAGTGAGCCAACTAAAAGTACTGGAGAATCGAGTATGCCTAAAGATTTTTCAACTGAACGTGACGCTCATAATTTAGATAATTGGGAGAAAATATATCAAGGATTATTTGGAGATGATAAGCCTGAAACCATGGAAGCTTCAGGTGCAGCTAAAGATGACGTGCTAGGTGGTGGCATGCTTGATTTTAATCTGGAGGATATATTGAGTGGACTGAGTGATATGGCAAAATCTGCTGAAGCAGAAGGCGAATCAGATGCAGAGACTGAACATTCTATTACCTTATCTTCTGCTTCTAATGATCAGGAGCAATCAGAGCGAAAAGGGTCTGCTACCAATCAACAAAAGTTGTTTCAGCTGCACAATCGCTATATAGCCTGTCAAACTAAATCAGGTTTAATGCTAATTGATCAGCAAGCTGCATCGGAACGAATCATGTTTGATCGGTACATGAATTTACTAGATGAACAAGAGGTAAGCGTACAGAAAAAACTTTTTACCACCACCATTGAGTTGAACCAAGGGGACGCTGAGGTTCTTAAGAGTATCTTACATGAGATTAATTTGTTAGGATTGGAAATCAATGATTTGGGCAATAATGCTTTTGTGATTCACGGCATTCCAGCTGATATGGGACCTCAGGTCAATGAAGAAGAATTAATCCACACACTGATTGACCAGTTTAAAGAGAATCAAGACCTTAGTATAGAGTACCGAGAGAATATTGCGGTCTCTTTAGCTTATTCTGCCAGTATTAAGTCTGGTCAGCGGTTAGATTTAGAGGAAATGAAGCATCTAGTCGATCAGTTATTTGCTTGTTCTATTCCTTTCAAGAGTCCAAGAGGTAAGAATTGCATGATTTCTTTTGATTTAGATGAACTGGGTGGCTTATTTGATTCTGGGAAAATATCGATGTAAGTCGTAGTTTTTTCTTTTCTTGTCCAAAAATTTAAACCTTTTGCTGGTTTATCAAGTAATTAATAATAAAGTGCACAGGCAATGATGAATATCACTAGAATTGTTTCTCACCTGTTGATTATAAATGTCCTCATGTTTTTTGGGACTCAGATATTTCTTCAAGAGATATTTGTGCCACCGGCTTATGCGAATTTTCCTACTGGAGGTCGTATAGCGCTGGCTTTCTGGTATCCATTTGGAGAGGGTAGTTTATTTCAACCTTTTCAGATTGTTACACACATGTTTATGCATGGTGATTTCACACACTTGCTATTTAATATGTTCGCTGTATTTATGTTTGGACCACATATTGAGCGGGTATGGGGACAGAAGCGATTCTTTTTCTTTTACATGTTTGCTGGTTTTGGTGCTTTGCTTACGCATTTTCTAGTAAGTTATTTGGAGTTTACATATTTAGGTGGAGGTTATCCACCGCCTGTTTTGGGTGCTTCAGGAGCTGTTTTTGGTATACTAGTAGGCTTTGCTTATTTGTATCCAAACATGCAAATCATGCTTTTGATCCCTCCTATTCCGATAAGAGCTAAATATTTTGTGTTGATATATGCAGGTATAGAATTGTTCTTAGGACTTGGTAGTACAAATGACGGGGTAGCCCATTTTGCACACTTAGGAGGAGCATTATTCGGATATTTGCTCATACTGTATTGGCGGAAATACGGTTCAAGACTTAATTAAAGACCAATGTTTAAATCGATATACAAAGACATTGAATATTATGTAAAAACTGGGAATTCACTGGATAAGATTATCATAGTGAACGTAGCAGTGTATATCTTTTTCTTTTTGGTTTTTTTAGGCATTAGAATATTCAATTTATCAAATGGTGCCGGATCGGACATATCAGAAGCGTTGGTACGTTCTTACGTTGCTTTGAATGCAGATCTATTTTTTGACCTTAGGCATCCATGGGTGTTCTTCACACACATGTTTTTCCACCAAGGTTTTTTCCATTTACTATTCAACATGCTTATTCTATTCTTCTTAGGAAGAATAACGGGAGATCTTTTAGGGGATACTAGGGTATTCCCATTGTATATCATGGCAGGGCTTTGTTCGGCAATTTTTTATTTAACTGCAACTAACGCAGTTGGAATGGGAGGTACTGCTATTGGAGCATCAGGAGCTATTATGGGTATCGTGGCTGCAGCTGGTATGGTGGCGCCGGACTTCGAAGTTCGATTGATATTACTCGGTCGAGTGAAATTAAAATATGTGGTTTTAGCCTTTATTTTAATTGATGTTTTTTCTGTTGCTAATGGTGGTTCCAACTGGGGTGGTAGTATTGGTCATTTAGGTGGTGCGGCATTTGGTTTGTTCTATATACATCTTATGCGTACCAAAGGTATTGATATGGCTAGACCAATTATCAATATGGTGGATAATTGGAAACAATCAAGTACTAAAAAAGCACCTAAAAAATCTGCCTTTAAGGCTAAAGTAGTCTATAATAAAGCGGGGATTCGGAAACCTGCAAAAGGGTCAACTGCTGGTTCAGGTAAAATGACTAATCTCAATGATGAGGTGGATAGAATCTTAGAAAAAATCAAGGAAGTAGGGTATGATAATTTAAGTGCAGAAGAGAAAGAAACCTTGTTTATTGCTTCCAAAAAAGATAATTAATAGAGCATGCAAAAGCTCATACGCTGGTTTAATGTTGCACTTATCGTAGGGACTTTATTGATCTATACGAGTAGTTCTTTTGATCCTTCAAAATGGTGGCCTTCTGCTTTTTTTGGTTTGTTCTGGCCTTTTGCTATCCTTGGGAATCTAATCATGATGGTCTTTTGGGTGTACCGCAAAAAGTGGTATGGACTTATATCTTTTATCTGTCTTCTGGCTGTCTGGCCAGGTGTTCAAAGAGTGATTGGCTTTAATTCTTCTACTGCATCTACTGAACAATCTAATGCTATCCATTTGGTGACCTTTAATGTTCAGGATTTTTCTGGCCTAAATACATCAGGTTCCTCTATCGCAGGGTCTATAGAAGACTATTTTCAGGAAAAAGATATTCAAGCGGATGTTTATTGTTTTCAAGAAGGCGGTAATAAAGATTGGGCGGCCATTACCAAAGCACTCGGAGGGGCAAAACGCTGGATCAGTGATAATGGAAATACAGCAATTTTAACCAATTTAAAAGTAGTTGGGAAAGGCAGTCTTGGTTTTGGTAAAACATCGAATTCTTGTATCTATCTAGATTTAAAGGCTGGTGAACAGGTTTTTAGAGTATACAACGTTCATTTTCAGTCTAATAAGATTTCTCAAAAGGCGAACCAGGTGGTTGAGGAAAAGCGTTACAACGATAAGCAACTAGTGAAGAGTATTTTGGCTAGATATCGGAAAGCGGTGATTCTTCGGTCTGCTCAAGTAAAAAAGTTACGCCAGCATATCGATCAGTGCCCTTATCCAGTAATGGTTTGTGGAGACTTCAATGATCAACCTATGTCCTATGTGTATAAACACCTAATGGATAGTGGTAAACTTCAAGATGGTTTTGTGGAACGTGGGTCAGGGATAGGAACTACCTATAATGGAGTCATTCCAGCTTTGCGTATTGATTACATTCTTGCTGATAAACAGTTTGAACAACTTGAGTACAAACGACTAAAGCCAACATTTTCTGATCATTTTGCTATTTTTTCAACTGTACAGGTAGAATGATTGTATTGATATTGTTTACATTTGTATCTATTCATTTTTTAAGACCTAAAGATCATATTCATGGAACAGTCTTTGCATGTCTATAATAGCATGACAGGAAAGAAGGAATTGTTTGAGCCCCTAACAGCGGGATTCATTGGTATGTACGTTTGTGGACCAACTGTCTACAGCGATGTACACCTAGGCAATTGTAGAACTTTCGTGAATTTTGATACCCTGTATAGATATCTATTACATCTTGGATATAAGGTTAGGTATGTTCGAAATATCACCGATGTCGGTCACTTAGTAGGTGATGTTGACACAGGTGCTGAAGACAAAATGGCTAAAAAAGCTCGTCTAGAACAGCTGGAGCCTATGGAAGTGGCTCAAAAATATACCGTAGGTTTTCATGATATGATGCGCTTATTCAATACTAAAAGTCCAAGTATTGAGCCTAGAGCAACTGGTCATATTCTGGAACAGATTGAGATGGTTCAAGATATTATTGATAACGGATACGGCTATGTGAAAAATGGTTCTGTCTATTTTAATACCAGAAAGTTAGTTGAAGAAGGTAAGGGTTATGGTGATTTGTCTGGAAGAAAAATTGAGGACCTCTTATCCGAAACACGTTCGGATTTAAAGAATCAATCTGAGAAAGAGCATCCTTCCGATTTTGCTATCTGGATTAAGGCAGATGAGAATCACTTGATGCGTTGGAATTCACCTTGGTCAGTGGGCTTTCCTGGTTGGCACTTAGAGTGTTCAGCTATGAGTACCAAATATTTAGGAAAACATTTTGATATACACGGAGGCGGAAATGACTTGAAATTTCCTCACCATGAAAACGAGATCGCTCAAAATATTGGTGCATGTTCATGCGCACCAGCCAAATACTGGTTGCATACTAACATGTTGTTGATGAATGGAAAAAAGATGTCTAAGAGTGATGGTAATTCCATTACACCTACTGAATTGATCACAGGGGATAGTCATCATATTTCTAAAGGATTCCACCCAATGGTGATTCGATTCTTTATGATTCAGTCACACTACAGAAGTACGCTTGATTTAACAGATGAAGCTTTATTAGCTGCTGAGAAAGGATTTAAGCGATTGATGGATGCAAATAGAGCATTGAATGGTCTTCAATCCACTACGGAGTCGGGTGCTCTGGATGCTGATATTAGGGATACCATACAGGCTGCATTTGCTGAAATGAATGACGATTTCAATACTCCAAAGGCTTTAGCTAGATTATTCGAAATCGTACCAAAAATAAACTCTTTGAAAGAGGGTAAAATTAAGATGGATCAGGTGGGAGCTGCTGCTTTGGCAGACTTAAAAGCTTGTTTCCATGCCTTTATTTTTGACATTTTCGGCTTAGAAGATCAAGCTGAATCGGGAAGTTCTACTGGTGCTAAAGCACTTGGTGGTGTAATGGATTTGGTTATTGATATTCGCAAACAAGCTAGAGCGGATAAAGATTGGGCTACATCCGATAAAATTAGAGACAGCTTAAAAGAGGCTGGCGTTCAAATTAAAGACAGTAAAGAGGGCGCAGAGTGGGAGTTGATATAATACAGCACCTTTTTTCTCGTTCAGAATAAATTACTATAGAAAAACGATATCACCTTTATGGAAACAACATACGCATCAGATTCAGCCGCTATTGATGGTTTAGCGAAGGACTTTCAAAGGCTTAAGGAAGAGATTGGAAAGAAAATTGTTGGTCAAGAGGCCGTGGTAGAAGCTGTAATCATTTCCTTGTTTAGTAATGGCCATAGTTTATTGGTAGGGGTGCCTGGCTTGGCCAAAACACTTCTTGTCAGTACCATCTCTGAAGTGCTGGATTTAGACTTTAAGCGTATTCAGTTTACTCCCGATTTAATGCCTTCTGATATTATGGGTTCAGAGGTATTAGGTGATGACCGTCAATTTAAATTTAATCAGGGACCTGTATTTGCCAATATCGTATTGGCGGATGAGATCAACCGGACACCTCCAAAGACTCAAGCGGCTTTATTAGAGGCTATGCAGGAGCGAAGTGTAACGGTTTCAGGTGTGCGTCATATACTACCAGAACCTTTCTTTGTATTGGCTACGCAAAACCCAATCGAGCAAGAGGGTACCTATCCTTTACCGGAAGCCCAACTGGATCGATTCATGTTTAATATTCCTTTGGATTATCCAAGTTATGAAGAGGAAATTCAGGTAGTTAAAGGGACTACTGGACTTAGTGGAGATAAGCCAAGTTCAGTATTAAACGCTAAGCAAATCATGTATTATCAGCAGTTGATTCGAAAGATTCCTGTATCAGATAATGTAATGGAATATGCGGTTGGTTTAGTTGTAAAAACAAGGCCTGGAAGTGCTCATGCAACGGAAATGGTTAATAAGTACATATCCTGGGGCGCAGGACCTAGAGCATCACAATATTTAGTTATTGGGGCGAAATGTCATGCTGCTATTCGTGGAAAGTATTCACCAGATATTTCAGATGTGCAAGCTGTAGCGAAGTATGTTTTGAGACATAGAATAGTTCGTAACTTCCAAGCAGAGGCAGAACGCATTACAGAAGAACAAGTCATTGAAAGTTTGTTCTAAAAAAAAAGGCCCGATAAACATCGGGCCTTTTTTTTATAGATCCATAAATAAGGTTACGGGATCTTGCAGAAGCTCCTTCA
>CAJXMP010000152.1 GCA_913056515.1 uncultured Lewinella sp. | reverse complement strand
GTTTTTCTTTCGCAGTATCTGGAATAATGATACCGCCTTTTGTCATTTCTTCTGCTGCCGCAGGTTTTACTACAACTCTATCGTTAATAGGCTTCATGAATCAAAATTATTTTTGAATACAATTAGATTTATGCAATTCACTTCAAATACTGCATTGATTGTGCCAAAGTGTACTTGACTGACTAATTGTCAGTTACCTTGCAAGATATAAAAAAGCCCTGCTGAATGTTCAGCAGGGCTTTTTAGCTTCAAGCTAGGGTAGCTTAGAAAAACATAGCTGTAAGGATACACATCGCAAACAAAGCGATGGCAAACCCCCAAGTAGCTTTTTCTATGATATTTGCAGAACCGGAAGCACCAAACATTTGGTTAGCTCCTGCTCCGAAAGTTGAATCAATACCTCCACCCTTAGGGTTTTGTATCAGTACTGCACCAATCAGAATAACGCTAATCAATGCAATTGCAATAGTCATTCCAGTCATCTTCTTTCTTTTAAACTGTTTATTTTCGCCTCAAATAACGCACTTTTTTCGGGATTTTTCAAACAAAGTTGTTCATACATTTTAATAGACTTATCAAAATACCCCTGATCTTCTAATAATTTGGCCAAGGTTTCAGATATAATACTGGTATTATACATGATGCTTTGAGCGGCCAAAGCCTTAGCTTTTACTGATTGACCAGACTTTGTGGGAAATTGAAATGCTTGTTGGGCTTTATGCCAACTATCAAAATTGTCTTTTGATTGCGGTTTGTGCTTTTTTTTCTTTTTCGCCTTCTTTTTGGAAGGAGTTTTAGCGGGTAATGCCGCTAGATGAAGTTGAACTTCGATGGATGCAGCAATATGCTCTGATAAGGCAGCTGTGATCAAATCCACGGAATCACTTTCTTCTGTTGGCTTTTCCTCTTGGCTTTCTTTTGGAACTTCTATGTCAGTTTCTGATCCAAACAACTCATCCAGTAACTGTTTCCGTTCTGTAGTCTTTTCGACGGGTTGTACTTCAGCTTGTTGAGCTTTTTCTTGTTTTTTTTCTGCTGGAGGTACCTCTTGAATGGCACGATGAATGACTTGTCTTTTAAAGTCCTCTAAATCAAGGGTTTGTCTGTTTTCTTGAGCTAACTCATATTCCGCTTTTAGTTGGGCCAAGTGAGCAACGAAGTTTCTTAATTGACTTCTGTTCTGTATACGGATAGCCAAGGACTCTAAAATCTTAGGATATTCTGTTTTGTCTTCAAAGTATGCCTTACAGAGTAAAAGTTTCCATAAGCTATTGGCATAGGGATACTCTAACACAAGTGATTGCAGTTCCTCAAAAGAAACAGAATACAATCTCGTTGGATCATTTAGGAAATCTGGAAAATTTTCAGAATTCATTCAATTATTACTTGTGTATGCATTTGAATCTTCAATATATTATAATGAGGTGATATTCACAAGATAATGAGTGCTTATCCCATGCTATTCTTAAGTTTTAGCTAAGTATTCGATTAGTTTTTGAAGTGCTTTGGCTCTGTGACTGATCTTACTTTTGGCCTGCATATCCATTTCGGCAAAGGTTGTATGGTATCCATCGGGTAAGAAAATAGGATCATAACCAAAGCCGTGATCTCCTCTTGGGCTTTCAATGATTTGACCTGGAGCTATTCCTTCAAAAGTAAACAGTTGTTCTGCAGTCTTTAAGGCAATAACGGTTTTAAAGTGGGCCCTTCTATCAGCCTGTTGCTCTAAGTTTTGGAGCAATAAATTCATGTTATCTTGGTCGTTTTTTTGGGGACCTGCATATCTAGCAGAATAAACACCTGGAGCGCCATTTAAGGCAGGAACAATAAGCCCAGTATCTTCTGCAAAACAAGGTTTTCCAATGTGTTGGAATAAGGTTTCTGCTTTTTGGATAGCATTACCCTCAATGGTGTCTTGGGTTTCTGGAAGCTCTGTTGTGAATCCGATATCTTTCAGACTTTTGACCTGTACTGTAGATCCAAGTAGCTGATTAACTTCTTTTACTTTATTGGGATTGGAAGTAGCAAAAATAAATTCTTGTATCTGCATGGTTTAAGCTTTTAAGGCATTCCAAAGGGCCATTTTGAGTGTTTTGTTTTCCAATAAGTCGGATAGGGGGTCGGAGAATATAAATTTACGAGAAAGGAGGTGTTGGGCCTTGTATTTTTGATCAGCGATATGAGTTTGAAGCTGGGTAGGTGTGCAGCCAAAAGCCACTACTAATTGAATAGATTCCACAAGAAGTGGCGCTACATGAACTTGGTCTTTTTCCTCTAGTGAAACAATCAAGGCATCTTTGGTCAAATCGTATTGAATGGCGCCCAATATTTTAGTCAATAATTCGCTTTCTGTCTCACTTAATTCGGTATTACAAAAGATAAGTACAGCCTTATTATTGACTTGCTTAATCAGGTCAGATTGCCTTTTTTCGTTGATTTTATGTGCAAATATATTGCTAATGGGCAGCTTTGAATTCAAAATAATATTTTGTTAATTTTTTTTCTTCAAATACAAAAGATTGTATTTACTCCTATTTGATAGTTCTCGTAAAAATTATGAATAAAATTAGTTAATTTTATGAAAAATATATCAGTATAATGAAGTACAATATCCAACTGAATAAAACCACCAATTCAAGACTCTCCCAAGTAGATTTTGATAATATTCCATTCGGAAAGGTTTTCTCTGATCATATGTTCGTTGCTGAATATAAAGACGGAGCATGGTCGGATATGCGTATTGAACCATTTGGGTACTTTGAGGTGCATCCTGCTTGTTTAGCTTTACATTACGGGCAAGCTATTTTTGAAGGGATGAAAGCTTCTGCTGATGCGGATGGAAATGCTTATTTCTTAAGACCAGAGAAGCATGTGGAGCGTTTGAATCGCTCTGCTGAACGCCTTTGTATGCCGACTTTTCCTGAAGAGGCATTTCTACAAGCCATCCATACGCTAGTTGATTTAGACAAAGAGTGGATTCCTAAAGCAAAGGGATCTGCATTATATATTCGTCCTTACATGTTCGCTGATGGCGAATTCCTAGGGGTACGAGCTTCTGATTCCTATAAGTTTATCATTTTTACTGGACCAGTTGGACCTTATTATCCAAAGCCAGTAAGTCTTTATGCTGAAACAGAGTATATCCGTGCAGCTGAAGGTGGTATTGGAGAAGCTAAAGCAGCAGGAAATTATTCTGCATCTCTGTTGCCTGCACGAAAGGCCAATGAGAAGGGATATGACCAGATTCTTTGGCTAGATGCTAAGGAGTTTAAATATATCCAAGAGGTGGGTACCATGAATATTTTCTTTGTAATTGATGGTAAAGTTATAACACCTCATGCTGGTGGTACCATTTTGAGAGGGATTACTCGGGAGACTATCCTTATGTTGCTTGAAAAGCATGGATATGATATTGAGGTGAGACCTATTACTATTGACGAAGTGGTGGAGGCACATAAGAATGGAACTCTCCAAGAATGTTTTGGTACAGGTACAGCTGCAGTAGTAGCGCATGTGCACCTAATTAGTTACCAAGGAGAGGACATGGAATTGCCTGCAATGGAAACTCGAAAAATAGGGACCTTTATTAAAGATACTATTGATGGTCTTAGAAACAGAACGATTGAAGACACAGAAGGCTGGATCGTGCCAGTCAAAGCTTTCGAGACCGTTTAAAATAAAAAAGGCAGTTGGAAAATTCCAGCTGCCTTTTTTGATTAATAAGGTGGATGCATCGGTTTGTTTTGTAAAATGCCTTCTATTTTTTCTTGAATCTCTGATTTCAACAGAGGTAGTACATCCAAAGAGGTTAAGGTTTCCTCTAAATGATGTGGCTTAGAGGCTCCTAATATGACTGTACTTACGTCTGGATTTTTTGCGCACCAAGCAATAGCCAACTTGGGAAGACTGACCCCTAGTTCATTCGCTAAATCATTGAGTTGACGGACTTTCTCTAATCGCTCTTCCGTTAAAACCTGTTCTTTCAACCAATTAAGTTCTTCCATATTTAGGCGTGTTCCTGCCGGAAACTGATCTAAATACTTGTTGGTCAAAGTTCCTGATGCAAGTGGAGACCAAATGGTAGTTCCTAGGCCAACCGTTTTGTATATCTGACTGTATTCTACTTCTACTTTTGTTCTATGGAACATATTATACTGAGGCTGCTCCATGGTGGGACCAATCAATCGCAGTTCTTTAGCTACCATATGTGCTTCCATAATCTCTTGTGCAGACCATTCAGAAGTACCCCAATACAAGATTTTACCTTGTTGTATGAGGTGATTCATGGCCCATACGGTTTCTTCAATTGGACAATCTTTATCTGGTCTATGGCAAAAGAACAAATCTAAATAGTCTGTTTGCAGTCTGCGTAATGCATCGTGACAAGCTTCAAACACATGTTTTCTATTCAACCCGCGCTGATTCGGCTTTTTTCTACCATCACCAAAATACACTTTACTGGATACCACATAGGAGGTGCGATCCCATTGGCTGTTTTTTAGGATGTTGCCCATAACGACCTCTGACTTACCGTTGGCATACACTTCGGCATTGTCAAAGAAGTTTACGCCTGCATCATAGGCTATATGCATGAGTTTTTCCGCAGTAGCATCATCAATTTGATGTCCAAAAGTCATCCAAGATCCAAAGGAAAGGGTGGAAACTTGTAAGCCTGATTTTCCTAATCGTCTATATTCCATTATTTGAATTTAATTTCACCTTCTAAAGAGGCTTTTTGAGTCATAATATCTAACAGGTTATTTTCGATGGTAAGCATATTCCCATCTACTTTTGCACCTTCCATAGTGGTAGACTTAACCTTTTTGGGGAAGTAGTATTTAGTGGTATAGGTAGCATCCTGAAAAAACATACCCATCATACCTAATGAGCTCTGTAAATCCGAGTTTGCGGTGGATTGTGGGTCAAATCGGTCTAAGGTTTTACCTGTAATCTGGAGCATTGGTACACTGGAGAGTTCAGACAGTGGAAGAGCGGAAGCATCATCTTCTTGCACCTGAGCCATTAATTCAAAAAACGAACCTATTTCTTTTACATTATCAAAGTCTACCGTAATATTCATCTCCATTACGCCAGAACTTCCAGAAATATTCATTTGCATAGATCCCTTTTTTAAGACCGCTTGTTGTTCCTGATTTAATCCTGCTAACATTTCTTCGTTATCAAAGCTAAAAAAGCTATCCATTTCAATATTAGCCAAATCACCCAAGTTGATATCTACATTGCTTTCTTCTCCACCCATCTCTTGAAGTCCTTGAATCATTTGTAAGTTTTCGGGTTGTAAAATACCACTCATGTCGTAGGTGACTTGGTATCGACCCGAACCATCTTTATTAATAAAAATTTCTTCTAGTACATTGATACAGCTGCTGCACAATAGACAAACTAAGAATGGGATAAGGATAAAAACTCTTTTCATTGTAATTGGTTTATTATTATTAATTGAAGATTAGTATCTATAATAACTCAAAAAAAGGGGAAAAAAGAACGAATCTTACATCATTAATTCATCTACAGGAAAAAAACAAGACTGCATGCATTCCATTCAGACCTTAAAAGAACTCCAAGCAAGTGGTTACCAACCCAAGTCCGTTAAAGAAGAACTCCGAGGGAATTTAATGTTGGCATTAAAGGCCAACAAAAAGACTTTCGAACAAGTTTGGGGTTTTGATTACACCGTTATTCCAGAATTGGAGCGTGCTATTTTGTCCAAACACAATATATTATTATTGGGTCTTAGAGGACAAGCAAAAACTCGAATAGCGCGGCAGATGGTACAATTATTAGATGAATATATACCTGTTGTAGCGGGAAGTCCTATCAATGATGATCCATTACAGCCCATTTCAAGATATTCGATTGATCTTATTGCTAAGCATGGAGATGAAACACCTATATCTTGGGTACACCGTTCGGATAGATTCGTTGAGAAATTAGCCACACCGGATGTTCGAGTATCTGATTTGATTGGGGATGTAGATCCCATCAAAGCAGCAAACTTAAAATTGGATTATTCGGATGAGCGCGTTATACATTTTGGCTTGATTCCAAGAGCTCACAGGTCTATTTTTGTGCTCAATGAATTACCCGATTTACAAGCAAGGATTCAAGTGTCCTTATTCAATATCCTGCAAGAAGGCGACATTCAGATCAGAGGATTCAAATTGAGGTTACCCCTAGATGTACATTTCGTATTTACAGCGAATCCTGAAGATTATACCAATAGAGGGTCAATCATTACTCCACTGAAAGACCGTATTGAAAGTCAAATTTTGACGCATTATCCACTAAGTATAGAGGTAGCACAAAAGATAACCGATCAAGAGGTTCAACTAGACACGACTCTTCAAGAGCAAGTTTATATCGCTCCAAAACTTCGGGAGATGGTTGATCGAATGGCTTTTGTAGCGCGTGAGTGTGACTATGTGGATGAAAAAAGTGGAGTATCAGCACGCTTGTCTATTTCTGCTTTAGAAAACTTATACAGTACCATCGAGCGCCGGATGCTTTTGAATGGAGAATCGTCTGGAGTAGCTCATCTGATAGATTTATGGGGAATAGTACCTGCTGTTACTGGAAAGATGGAGCTTTTGTATGAGGGAGAGCAAGAAGGTGCCCTCTGGGTAGCCCGACAATTGATTGATGAATTAATCAAGGAAACATTCTTAATATACTTCCCGCATCCAAATAAGCTATCTAAAGGAGAAGCCAAAGATCCTTTTGCTAGAGTTAATGATTGGTTTGCCGTTGGTAATCAGTTGAATATTGAAATTGACGGGGGAGAAGCAGCCTACCGAAAGGCACTAGATGCTATTGATGGCCTAGAAGAACTTGTTGCAGAACATTTAAACTCAGCCAAAGACAAGTATTTTTTCATGGAATTAT
>CAJXMP010000151.1 GCA_913056515.1 uncultured Lewinella sp. | reverse complement strand
AATATTCAACAGGGGTAACCGGTGGAGGTCTTCGGGATCCTTAAACCCGATGGGCTGGTATGATGAGACCATTCAATCAAAGTGATTTCATCACAGCCAACTACGAGTTTTTAGATTTCTGGGTGATGAGTCCATTTATCGCAGACGACGGTTCGGGAACGCCATCGCCACTAGCTTCAGATCGAGAAGGAGATATTTATATTCATCTAGGTTCTGTTTCAGAGGATATCTTGAGGGATTCTAGAAAGGCCTTTGAAGATGGATTACCAGTAGACGATCCTAATAATCCAAATCCAGTTAATCCAGATGATATATTAGTTCAAACACAATGGGGTAAAATTCCGATTAGACCTCAGATTGACCGTAGTTTTGATAATGCAACCATTGCCCAGCAAGATTTAGGTTTAGATGGGATGGTCAATGCTAAAGAGTTTGAACTTTATGAAAATTTTGTAGATCTATTCTCAGGAGCTGATAGAACCATAGTAGAGGCGGATCCATCAAACGATGACTTCTTACACTGGGATAGTTACCCAGATGGTACTCCAGCACCAGATCGTTATGCTAGATTCCGTTTTCCACAAGGAAATAATCAGCGTCCAAATGATGGAAACAATAATTATGCGCGTTCCGCAACCAATATCCCCGATATGGAGGATATTGATGGTGATTTTACCATGAACGAATCAGAAGCATATTTTTCCTACCGCTTACCTATTAAACATGATGGACTTGGCGGTATCGATATGAATAATGATTATGTCATTGATAAGGTTGATGGCTTTGATGGAAGGACTTGGTATAGAATCAAAGTACCTATTGATCCTACGAATGGGCAAGGAGAGCTATCCGGATCAGTGAATGACAATTTTTCAGTAGTAGGTGAACCGAACTTAAGGTCTATCCGATACATGCGAATGGTATTCACTGGATTTAAAGACAAAACTATCTTCCGTTTTGCGCGAATGAATTTAGTTCGTTCTCAATGGCGTAAGTATAAAGTAGAAAGTGTACTTCCTGGTATTAACCCAGGATCTGAAGAGTTAAATACAAGTTTTGATGTTACGAATGTGAACTATGATGAGAATAGTCAAAAGTTGCCATTCGGTTATGTAATCCCACCAGGAATTGCAAGAGAACGTACCTTAGGTGCAACCAATCAACAAGCCTTTGAGGTAGAGCAATCATTGGCTATGAATGTCTGTGATTTAAAGGCTGGACATCAAGTATCTATTTTCAAGAATGCCATTTTTGACCTTCGATTTTATGAAGGCTTGAAAATGTTTGTCCATGCGGAGGCTAAACCACAAGATCCTAGTTTACAAGATGGGGATATGAGCTTGTTTATTCGCTTTGGTTCAGATTTTACGCAAAACTATTATGAATACGAAAAACCACTTACCCTTTCAGATGAGAATAGTGGTTTGACTTCCATTGATGAAGGATACGGTCGAGAGGTTTGGCGTATTGAGAATGATTTGAAAATTGATTTTGAGTTACTCAAGCAAGTTAAGCTAGAGCGAAATGCGCAGGGTGGAACGGCTACCATATCCATACCATATCCATTTGATGGATTTGAGGATTTGGTCAATGGAGGACTCATTCGTGTAAAAGGAAATCCAAACTTAGGGGATGTAAAGAGTATCCAAATTGGACTTCGAAATAATGATACGGATAAAGAAAGCCATTGCGCGGAAGTGTGGATCAATGAATTGAGAGCTTATGGTTTAAAAGAACAAGGAGGTGCGGCTGCTTTAGCTAGACTTGATATGCAGCTTGCAGACTTTGGTGCCGTAAGTTTAGCTGGATCATTTAGTTCTATTGGATTTGGTGGATTAAATGAGTCTTTGACTGAAAGACAGTTGAGCCAGATGACCGATATGAATGTATCTACCAGTTTAGAACTCGGGAAATTCTTCCCGAAAGACTGGGGAATCAATATTCCGTTCATGGCACAATATTCTAAAGCGGTCGAAACGCCAAAATATGATCCGTTTGATCGGGATATTACCTTGGATGAACGTATTGATAATCTAGAGCCCGGTGAGACAGAATCTGAAGTTTTAGAAGTGGCTAAGAATATCACGACCATTAGTGCTGTGACATTTACAGATGTGAAAAAAGAGCGTGGTAGTGGTAGTGATACGCCTTTACCATGGGACATTGAAAACTTTGCAGTTTCTTATGGTAAGACTAAGATTAATCAAAGTAACTTCATTATTAAGGAAAATTCAGTGACCAGTCATAATGGGTCTTTAGATTACGCCTACTCCAATCCTGGTGTTTTTGTGAAACCACTTAAATGGTTACCAAAGAGTAAGTATTTGAAATTATTCAGTGAATTTAACTTCAACCCAGTTCCAAATACATTTTCATTCAGTACTATGATGGATCGGGAGTTTGCAGTTACTGAATATAGATTTGAAGATATCGATCCAGAGTACAAAACCTTCTTCAACAAGCATTGGTTGTGGAACAGAAACTACAACTTAAATTGGAGTTTGTCGAAAAGCTTGAAGTTCAACTATTTTGCGACTAATATGGCTGTCATTGATGAGCCAGAAGGTTATATCAAAAATAATCCAGCTAAGATTCAAGTCATTAAAGATAACTTGAGGACTATGGGGCGTAATAAGAATTTCAACCAAAGTTTGAATGTGAATTATACCCTTCCATTTAAACATATACCATTCTTGGACTGGATAACAACAGATATTAGTTATTCCGCTACTTATGCCTGGAGTGCTGCTTCATTGAATGTCTTAGATTTAGGTAATGTTATCCAGAATACCCAAACTCGCTCAGTGAGTGGTAAACTGAATATGGTATCATTGTATAATAAGTCTGATTTACTTAAAAAAGTGAACAGTAAATCTAGAACAAGACCAAGTACATCTAGAACTAGACCGGATAGAAATACTCCGCCTACGGATGACGATAAGAAGGAGAAGAAAAAGAAAAATACAGAAGTAAGTAAAGGCTTAAAATTAGTATTAAGACCTTTCATGATGGTTCGAAATGTGAATTTTGAATATGGGGAGAACTTTGGTACAATCATTCCGGGTTACATGCCGCAATCTGAATACTTCGGTATGTCAGAAACATTTGATTCTCCAGGATGGGGCTTCGTTGCAGGCCTTCAACCAAATATTAATCAAGCGGATTATTACACCGAGAAAGATTACTTGTATACGAATTGGAGATGGATTAGTGAGAATCAGCTGCTTAACCAACAAGTGCAGCAAAATTATGGACAAGAATATTCTGCTTCTGTAGATATAGAGCCATATAATGATTTCAAGATTGATATTGACTTGAATAGATCCTACAGTTTATTCCACACAGAGGACTTTAGAAGGAATAATATATTGATTGACCTTGAAAATGCTATTCAGGAAGATTATGAGCACTTGAATATGCGAGATATAGGTTCCATTACCTTGTCTTATATCACAATCAATACAATGAATAGAGATTTGGTTAGTCTATTCAAGGAATTTGAAGATAATCGGGTGATTGTTTCCCAACGACTATACGGTTCAGCTGGTTTACACGATGATGATCAGCAAGCCGCAGCGGGTTATGCAGAGGGATACGGACGAGTGCAGCAGGCTGTCTTGGTACCTACCTTCTTATCTACGTACACAGGGGATGATATTAATACTATTCCATTAGATCGATTTGACCCAACTAAGAATTTAGTTGATCTATTCCCATTACCAAATTGGACTTTGAGGTATAATGGATTATCAAAATTGAAGCCATTTAGCGATTTGTTCAGCCGATTCTCTGTTTCACACGGATATAAGTCTACTATTACGGTTAATCAATTTGAGTCCGATTTCTATTTCAATGCGGATCAACCACTAACGAAAAAGGAAACTACATTAGATTATTATACTCAATTTGAAGTACCTGATATTGTTATTACAGAGGCCTTCAGTCCTTTATTAGGCGTCAATATTGAAACTAAAACGGGGCTTTCTACAAAAGTGGAATATAAAAAGGCAAGAAATATTCAGATGAACTTCTTAGATGGGGCACTTAATGAGACCAGAAGAGCAGACTTTACTTTTGGCTTTGGCTATCGAATCAGCAATTTCAAGATGCCTTTCTTAAAAGATAATAATAGATCTAAGAAAACGGACGATAAACCTGCAAGCACTGGTGGAGGAAGAAATAGAGGTGGTCGAGGTGGATCAAGTAGTGGTCTTAATGAGCCAGGGGATTTAAATATCACTTTAGATATGTCGATTGCTGAAGATGAAACGTATCGATTGGTATTGGATCAAAATGTTGTAGAACCTACACGAGGTGCAAGAAGAGTTTCTTTAAGTCCAAAGATAGAATATCAATATTCTGATGCACTGAATTTCAGATTATTCTTTGACTATACTAGAAATGAACCTAAGGTGGGTAGTTTCCCTTCCACTGATGCCCGAGGCGGTATAGGAATTATTTTCTCATTAGTAGGGAATTAACAAAAAAGGGGCTTTACGCCCCTTTTTTGTTATCATTATTTAAAAATTGATGACCATATAGACTTTTTTAAATATATTATGGTTCTTAAGTAATTGGTCTAATCCCATTTACATCGTATGAATAAAACTGCCTTTTACATTATCCTTGTTTTGATGACTGGTTCTATAGTCGGGATCAGTGTATTACAGGTCAGTTATATTATCACATCTATTGAAATCAATAAGGAAGCCTTTGATAAGAATGTATTTGGTGCATTGAATCGAGTAGCTACTCAGCTGCAATCGGATGAAACCGATGTGTACTATAATTATGTGAATAATGGTTTTGCCTCCAAGAGCAATACAGAAACAATTCCAGAGAGTGTAGACTTTAAAACGGAAAAGGGTGCTCTTCAAATCGAATTGGATAGTACTGCAGACGATCGGGAGGCGGCATTAAATGCCAAACTCCTCAAAGAAGTCCAAGAAGAATTAGAAAATAGAAATTCTACACCAATTGCGGATAGAATCAATTTAGAATTATTGGATAATTACTTAAGAGATGCGCTTCAGAATAATGAAGTGAACATTCCATATACCTATGGAGTGTACTCGAACTCTAAAAAGAAGTTTGTTATTGAGGATGGACATTTCTTAGTTATTGACGATGCGCCTCAGAGCTCCATGAAAATGGGATTTGACAATCTGTTTCATTCCAAGTATAAAGTCAACTTATACACCTTATCAGGTGAAGTAGGCGGTGCAGGAAGATTGATGGTCTTTTTCCCAGAAAAGAGCCAATTCTTATTTTCAACAGTATGGAAACAGTTACTTTCCGTATTGTTCTTCACCCTTATTGTCCTATTCTGTTTTATCTATACCATACAGGTTATTTTGAAGCAGAAAAAGATATCTGAGATGAAAAATGATTTCATCAACAACATGACTCATGAGTTTAAAACGCCTATCGCAACTATTTCATTAGCATCAGATTCTATATCTAACGCTAAAATCCTGAATAATCCAGACAAGGTGAATCGGTTTGCGAAAATCATCAAGCAGGAGAATAAGCGAATGAATAATCAGGTAGAAAAAGTATTGCAAATCGCTTTAGTTGAAAAAGAGAATTTCGAACTTAAAATTTCTAAAATAAACATTCATGAAATTGCGGAAATGGCTCTTGCTTCTACAGGTTTTATTATTGAAAATAGAGGGGGTGAAACCAAATCTAATTTGAATGCAAAACAATTTATTATTGAAGGTGACCAAACACATATCGCTAGTCTAATCAATAATCTATTGGACAATGCAAATAAGTATAGTCCCGAAGATCCGGTAATTGAACTCAATACCTATGATAAGCCTGGGGGTATAGTCATAGAAGTCATTGATAATGGGATTGGGATGAGTAAAGAAGATGTCAAGAATATTTTTGAAAAGTTCTATCGTGTCCACACTGGAAATATCCATGATGTAAAAGGGTTTGGACTTGGCTTAAGTTATGTGAAGGCCATTGTAGATGCCCATAATGGTAAAGTTAGTGTCGATAGTGAATTAGGTAAAGGATCTAAGTTTTCAGTCTTTTTGCCAAAAACACACAGATAAAAAGTAGGTTCATTCTTTACTTTGGTCGATAATTTTAACATTTTAAACACGAAATTCTTTTTTTGTGCGTTATAACATGAACAATTCTGAAATCCGAATAAATTAAAATACAATGGGAGAAAAAAATTATTCCATTTTACTGGTAGAGGATGATGAGAACTTTGGTGATGTACTGAGGTCTTATCTAGAAATGCATGACTTTGATGTTACGCTTATGAAAGATGGCATGCAAGGTTATGATGCATACAAGCGAGGTTCATTTGATCTTTGCATCTTTGATGTCATGATGCCTAAGAAGGATGGATTTTCATTAGCAAAAGATATCCGAGAGTCCGATAAAGAAATTCCTATCATTTTCTTAACTGCGAGAGCAATGAAAGAAGATGTTATCCAAGGGTTCAAGCTTGGAGCAGATGACTATATCACTAAACCTTTTTCTTCGGAAGAATTATTATTCCGTGTACAAGCCATTCTAAAAAGGTCTAAGCAAATTGTCGAAACACAAGAAGATGCAAAGGAATACGAGATTGGCGACTTCCACTTCAATTTCCCACTTCGAATCCTAACATTTAGAGGAAACGGAACGGAAGAAGTAGATAATCTATCTCCTAAAGAGGCGCAATTGTTGAAGATGTTTGCTCAACGCATAAACGATGTGTTACCAAGATCTGAAGCGCTCACTAAGATTTGGGGCGAAGACAATTATTTTACGGCGCGTTCCATGGACGTGTTTGTTACTAAGCTCAGAAAATACCTCAAAAAAGACGAGAATATAGAGATTGTAAATATTCATGGCAATGGATTTCAACTCCTCGTTAAAGAGGGTTATATAGGATAAAAAAAGCTGGTCAAATTTGACCAGCTTTTTT
>CAJXMP010000150.1 GCA_913056515.1 uncultured Lewinella sp. | reverse complement strand
TGAAATATACTAACGAAGTCATTATCTCACGCCCCCTTGCTGAAGTTGTAGAGCAGTTCGACAGTGAAGAGAACCTCTATAAGTGGATGACCGGGCTGACCAATTATGAACATTTGAGTGGTACGCCCGGTCAACCTGGTGCCAAAGCTGTTCTAACGGTCAAAATGGGCAAACGCGAAATGCAAATGACCGAAACCATCCTCAAAAGAAACCTTCCAGAGGAATTTACCGGGGTATACGAAACACCAGGTGTAGAAAATATTCAGGTCAATCGTTTTGAAGAAACTTCTGAGGGTCACACTAGATATATCTGTGAAACTGAATTTAAATTTGAAAGGCTAAGCATGAAAATCATAAGCAAGCTTTTCCCGGGAGCCTTCAAAAAGCAATCCCTCGGATTCATGAACTCCTTCAAAAACTTTGTAGAAGGCAGATAATTAAAAATACATCCAGGATTTTTTCCATTGCTAAACTCAGTTTGCAGACTTTGTTGTTATATTGGTTCAAATCTTAGAATTACCAAAATAAAGCATGCGCATCATTCATACAGCAGATTGGCACCTGGGGCATAAGCTGCACGATAATAGTCAGCTCGAAGAACAAGCTCTTTTCCTAGATTGGCTGGAACAAGTCATTCGGGAAAAAGAAGTGGACATGCTCCTAGTATCTGGTGATATTTTTGATACGGCCAATCCACCTACTGAGGCCACCACGCTGTATTATACATTTTTGGCCAAAATATGCTTATCAGCTGATTCTCCTTGTAAACAAGTAGTTATTACTGGAGGCAATCACGATTCCCCTGGATTACTCAATTCAGCTGCTCCTGTACTTAATCACATTTCTACTCAAATAATAGGTAAAGCAACCGATAATGTAGCAGATGAGGTATTCGAATTTGAAATAGCTGGTGAAAAAATCATCGTTGCCGCAGTGCCTTATTTGCGGGATAAAGATATTCGAAATCAAACGCTAAACGAACGCTTTGAAGATCCAGGAAACCGATATAAGCAAGCCCTGATTCGACACTATCAAGCTGTAGCTGAAATTTGTTCAAGCAAACAAACAGCTAACACACCTATCCTAGCAATGGGACACCTATTTGCGGTGGGCGGAACTACTTCCGATAGCGAGCAGAGTATCTATGTGGGTGGTCAAGGAGATATTGGCGCGGACGACTTTCCTCCGATTTTTGATTATATCGCACTGGGTCACCTACATAGACCACAAACCATTGCTGGTAATGAAAAAGTACGATATTCAGGTTCCCCCTACAAACTCAGTTTTAGCGAAGTTGGGCACAAAAACAGTATCGAATTACTCGAAACAGATCAACAAGGTAAGCTCAATAGGGAAAATATATTGGTTCCAACATTTAGACCCATGCTGCGCATTGAAGGAGACAGTCAGGCTTGTTTGGATCAACTAAATGCCTATGACCAAAAGCATACTGCACCATTACAAGCTTGGGCAGAATTAGTTCTAGATGAAAAAACACCCAACTTATTGAGTTTACAAAAGGCTACTGCCGCCTTTCCCAATGTGGAAGTACTTAAATACAGCCTGAATCGGACCAAATCACTTCATTCCCTTGAAGATCTGGCCAAACAATCCAAAGTCATCGCTGAATTAACACCAGTGGAAGTTTTTGACAAACTCTGCACCGATCAGGAGGTTGATCAATCGAAGCGAACACGCATGAACGATCTTTTTCATGAAATCCTTAATCAAGCCCAAAATCAATAATACATGAAGATCCTAAGCCTGCAGTTCCAAAATATTAGTTCATTGAGCAGTGAGGAGCCCATTCATATTGATTTTGAATCCTCCCCACTGGGTGATACCGGCATTTTTGCCATCACAGGTCCAACAGGATCAGGTAAAACCAGTATTCTTGATGCGATAACCATCGCCCTGTATAAGGACGCACCACGATTTCAACAAAGTAAAGATGGAGGCAAATACACCGATATAGTAAGCTACGGCGCTCAGCAGGCATTCTCTCAAGTTCGATTTGAAAATAATGGCATTATTTATCGGTCTAGCTGGAGTATCCGATTGACGGGTAAAAACAATAAAATACTATCTAATCCTAGGGAAGATGTAGAATTGATAGACGAGGCTAATGAAGATAAACCATTAGCCACCTCCATCAAAGATCACGCTATCCAAATCAAAGAAATCCTAAAACTGGATTATAATCAGTTTCTACGCTCCGTTATGCTAGCTCAAGGTCAATTCGCTGCATTCCTGGAAGCAGATAACAAGACCAAAGGAAAACTTTTACAACAAATCACTGGAACAGCTATCTATGAGCGTATCGGAGATTTACTCAACATTCGAATTGGAGAAGAAAAAAAAGAACGGGACCGCTTAGCAGCTAAAGAAAATCTCGAAGATATCTTAACCGCTGAACAGCTAGAGGTATTGCAAGCTGAACAGGTAAACATTGATCAACAAGGAAAACTACTTAACCAATCCCTTAGTCAACTTCAAACAGCGAAAAACTGGTACAGTAGACTGGACGAATTAGAACAGCAGCAAGAGGCATTAAACCAACAGCAAGCTTCTATGGAAGAAGCCAATACCAGTCTGCAGCAATATAAAAACCAGCTTGATCAACATCATCAAGCACTACCCTTTCAAGCCTTTATAACCGAAATCAATAGAATTCAAGCTGCACAAACAGCCCAACAAGAAGAATGGACTCAAGTTCAGCAGCAAATCTCCACTTTAAAAGAAGAGGCTGTTCAACTGGAGACTCAAATTCAAGCGGATCAAAAAGCCAGTCTAAAAGCACAGGAAAATAAAGCCAATTGGACCGGGCAGCAAGTTGAAATCCAAGAAATTGAAAAACAAACCAATACAGCTAGACTAAAGCTAGAAGAATTAGTCGAAGAAAATAAAACGCTTCAAAATCAATCCCTTAGACTACAAGAGGATGCTCAAGTAGTCCAAAAACAAATTCAGGTCCAACAAAATGCTCAACAAACTGCTACTCAGTTTATATCCCAACACCCATACTTAGGATTATTAGCGCAAAATTGGAGTACACTTCAAACCTTATCCGTTCAACACCAACAAAGCTTGACGGCTCAAAAACAATTGACTTTAGATTATGATAGTAAACTAAAGGAATTGGAATCCAAGCAAACTGAAATCCAGCAAATCCTTGGTGATATTAAGCAACTTAAAACCAAACAAGAAACTATTCAAAAACAGCTATCAAAAGCTGGAGCAGGTATTTCACTTGAAGAAGTTACCCAACTTGAAAAGCAGGCCCTAGAACTTCAACAATTCCAAACTAACCTGGAAAATTGGCTTCATATCAGTACCGAATTAGAGGAAATTCAAGCCTCTAAGCAAGAACACCAATCTACGCTTCAAACCAAAGAGCAAGATTTAGCAGAGCAATTGAAGCAGATCAAGTCTTTACAAGAACAAGTACCACAGCAACAACAGGCAGTAAGGGATCAAGAGCAAATCCTTCAACTGATTCGTCTTTCCGCCAATCATATCATTGAAACAGCTCGTAAAGATTTACAAGAAGGCCAAGCTTGCCCAGTATGTGGCAGTAAAAGCCATCCGGGTCATGCCCATGCAATCTCTGATGAAGAAGTTAATCGGCAAGAAAAAGCCTTGGAATCTCGTCAGCAAGTATTGATTCAATCCCAACAGGAACTCCAAGAACTAGAGAAGTCTAATGCCATTGATCAAACGGCTTTCGAACATCAAAAGGAACAATTATCTAGACTAGCCAAACTAGAACAAGACTTACAAGAACAATTAAGAAGTCATAGCGCCGAAGGAATAGCTGAATCAAAAGAAGCAAACCAAAAAAGTTTAGAAAACACTATAGATAAAATTGGTAAACTGACCCAACAAATTGAACAAGCGAAATCCTTATTGGGTCAACATCAAGAATTCATGTCTCAGCTTGAGTCTGTTCAAACACAACTCACGCCGCTACAAGAACATACACTAGTGCTTGAAACTAAGCTCACAAATGCAAAAGAACGACTACAAGAATTAGAAAAAGCGTCTGCTTCTAATCTATCACATATTAGCGAGTTGGAAACACAATTCCATACCATCCTTAAAAATGGTCATTATCCAAAGCAAGCATCATTAAGTGACGAGCAATTTTTACCACAATTGGAACAAGCCATAGGCCAGTTTAAGCAATACAGTGCCGACTTACCCCATTTGAATCAAAGCTTAGATCAACTCAACGGACAAGCCAAAGACTTAGATAAACAACAGGTACAAGCCAAAGCAAAACTGGAACAATTAAGAACTAATTATACTCAAACCAAGACACAGGAATCTGAACTCAAGCAAAGACAACGAGCTATACTAGGCGACTTCCAATCTGTAGAGGCTAAAGCTAAATTCATAGAACAAGAGGTTAATCAGACTAATCAACAAGTTGAAGCCAACAATAACAAGCAAAGCTATATCAAGCAACAGATTGCCACATTCGAAGGTCAAAAATCCACTTTACAACAATCATTGAAGGATTTAGCGGAATCATTGGAAGGCAACAAACAGGAATTAGCAAAAGCGCTTGAAAAAAGTCCTTTTGCCTCTATTGAAAGCCTTGCAAATGTCTTGTTAAGTCCTGAAAATCTAGCGGAATTGCAAAAACAAGTGGAACAAATTCAGGAACGCATTACCCACTGGAATGCACGACGAACTTCTGTCCAAAAAGAATTAAGTAAGCATCAATCCAATAAATCCTTTGAAGAACCCAAAGCAAGCATTTATCAAAAGATAGAATCTTTAGGGGCGGAACAAAATCAACTTAACCAACGCTTGGGTGAAATCAAAAAGACCATCGAAACAGATCAATACTTGCGCAGTAAGAACCAAGCGCTACATCGTGAAATAGAGGAGCAAGATGGAGTTTTAAACGATTGGACCTATTTAAGAACCATCATGGGAGGCTCCAAAGATAGCTTCAATACTTATGCCCAATCTTTGACCCTTCAATACCTCATCCAATTGGCTAATGTACACTTGGACAGATTGAATAATCGTTATTCACTCATTCCTAAAGGAATTGAGGACAATAAACCCGGCTTAAACTTTCTATTGGCTGATGCCTATTTAGCTGGAGAAACTAGAAAAATCTCAACCGCTTCTGGTGGAGAAAAATTCCTTATCAGTTTAGCGCTAGCACTGGGATTATCTGACTTATCCAGTCAAAATGTTCAGATTGGCTCTTTGTTTATTGATGAAGGCTTCGGAACCTTAGATGTTAAGACTTTAGATACGGTATTGGCTAGTTTAGAAACCCTTCAAGCACAAGGCAAAACCATAGGGGTTATTTCCCATGTGGAAAGTCTAAAAGAACGAATAGGAACACAGATTCAGGTAAGTAAAAACAGCAATGGAGTAAGTTCTATACAGGTTGTGCAACATTAAAATTGAACGCCAGTTTTTTTCAAGCGCCATTCATAGATAGCAACTACCATCATCAGCATCAATAGACTATATACACTATCCTCTACAGGTATAGTAGTTATACGTGTTCCGATATGATGTACTGGGTTATAATTCACAATAGGTAATTCGGTAAAATTCCCAGTTAACACACCATTTACGAGTAGAAAAGGTAACCAACTAACTAGGTACATTAATAAGAATCTACCACTCCAAGAAGGGTTTTTATAAGCTAACCAAAAACAAGCCACACTTGTCAAAGAAAAGGTAACGAATGGATAGATCCGATCGTTGTAAAAAATGGCTAGTACGAGTAAAATAGCCCCGAATCCGTAGAAAAAATAAGGTGCAACAGCTTTTAATAAGTCCCGTTTAATATAATACCGAATCGCCTCATAGATAAATACACAGGCAAAAGGCACGCAAACAAAGAAAGACCACTCCTCTAATGGTAAACCAAAGAGTCTAGCACCAGTGATATAGTCATCTCTAAACCACCATACGCCCATCTCTGTAAACCATACATCCCAAGGAATAAAAAGTATCATCATCAGGATAATTCCCGGGAAGATATACCGAACTCTTTTATAATAAACTAATCTGAACTCGAAGCTCCGAAGCAGTGGAAAGAAGATGGTAAAAATCATCAATCCCAAATACAAATATTTTGTCTCTAAAAAATCCATGTTGCTTAATTAGTTAGTATCATATAAAGAATCTGATGATCAAGAAAAAGACAAATTGTAGAGAGAAAACGAATAAAGAGGTCTTCTGGTTTATATCAGGTAATATTCGGTATAAAATGTATTGAATAATAGCAGCTGTAGAAAACCACATGACATAATTCTTAAATGGTACTACATCTCCTTCCCATTGCCAAAAGTCTAGACCCATGGCTACTGGTTCAATGAAATAATCTAGTCCCACCATTAGAGCTGCAGCAAGTATCATTTTAAGGTATTTATTCCATTTTAAATGAAAGAAAATCCCAAAGCTAGACAAACTTAGCAAAACCCAATTAACGCCCATAGTTGGTGGCACTTCTAGTATATGTGGACCCAGTGTAGGACCGTAATAATAACTACCAAACAATACGCCCGTTTTCACTCCTGCCACTTCCACAAAAAAACCAATTAAAGCAACTATTATAGATGCCCTGAGCAAAGGTTTTTCAAATCCTTCATTCGACCATAAATACATGCCCGTAGTAAACAGTAAGTTAATCGGAGTCAACAGCAAGATTTGCTCTCGAGATACTTCAGCGCAAATACCAAATGTTCCTACGATATAAACGCAAGTCAAAAAGAAAATACTACGCTGAGTTCTATTCCATTTATTCATTTGTCTCGGCTATTAAGTCTCCCACAATTTTCGCAGATGAAAGTGCAAGAGGAATACCTCCACCTGGATGAACAGAGCCACCACAGAAGTATAAGTGCTTTATTTTTTTGGTGAAATTAGGGTGTCTAAAAAAGGCGGCCATCTTAGAATTAGAG
>CAJXMP010000149.1 GCA_913056515.1 uncultured Lewinella sp. | reverse complement strand
ACTGGTAATATTGGTGGTGTAGCTTTAGCTATATGGACAGGTGGTCCTGCTGCAATATTTTGGATGTGGATAACAGCGATTTTTGGCATGACTACAAAATTTGTTGAAGTGACAATGGGTCACAAGTATAGAACCAAATTAGCTGACGGCAGTATTTCTGGTGGCCCTATGTACTATATTGAAAGTGCACTAAACATGAAATGGGCTGGTATTCTTTTTGCTTTTCTGATGATGATTACAGCAATTGGATCAGGAAATATGCCGCAAATCAATAACATAGCTCTTGTTATGAATACTGAATTTTCTGTACCAAAGCTATTTACTGGATTATTTCTGGGTGCTTTGTTATGGATTATTATAATTGGTGGTATTAAAAGAATAGCATCCGTTGCAAGTAAAATAATACCAATAATGGGTTTAATATATTTTGGTGGCGCACTAATTATTCTCACTGAGAATTATCAAAATATAATTCCATCTTTTAATGCTATTTTTTCTCAAGTATTTACAGGCTCTGCTGCAGTAGGTGGTTTTTTAGGTGCAAGTTTTGCAATGAGCTTAAAATATGGTGTAGCAAGAGGTTTATACTCAAATGAAGCAGGCCAAGGCTCATCACCTATAGCTCATGCATCATCTAAAAATAAATCTATTGATCAAGGTGTTGTATCAATATTAGAACCTTTTATTGATACAGTAGTCGTTTGTACCATTACTGCTTTAGTAATCATTATTGCTAACGGCGATGGTTCTATCATGGAATATGGACAAAAAGCAAGCGGGGTAACGGAGACTTCTAAAGCATTTGCAACTGTAATACCATGGTTCCCAATTATTTTGACTGTAGCAGTAGTCCTGTTCGCTTTCTCTACCATGCTATCTTGGTCTTATTATGGCCTTCAAGCTTGGATGTACTTATTTGGAAGAAGTAAAACGGCTGAGTATTCATACAAAATCTTGTTCTGTGTCATGGTAGTTATTGGATCATCTGTTTCACTAGGTGCCGTAATTGCCTTCTCAGATGCCATGATCTTTGCGATGTCTGTTCCAAACCTAATTGGACTAATCATCATGCGTAAGCGCGTAAAAGAAGAACTACAGAAATACTACGCTTACATCAAAAACTTTAGCAACTAATCGAACTTAGATATATCTTAAAGGGGAATAGCTGAAGGGCTATTCCCCTTTTAAATGTATAATATGCGTTACTTAATAATACTACTATTTGCTTTGAGCTTCCATGCTAAAGCTTCAGCACAACAAGCTTATGAACTTAAGCCAGAGGAATCACATTTTATACTACTTATACCTAATGATAAAATGGCCTTGAGCCTGGAGTTAGCCACTGAAGTGTCTAAATACAATGCATTATATCACTTGAATGATCAACTGATTGTGAAGCGATACAAAATGGATTACCTGTCTTCAAAAGGTACTATTTGTATTAGTGGTTTTGACAACCTCGATATAGCTCAAAAATATTGGGCTCAGGTGCTAGAAAGAAGTCCAGACTTCAATAAAGGAGATATGATTCTATACGCCTGGCCTATTTCGGCAAGTAATTTTAACACCCTTATCCAAAATAAATCCAAGCAGGGCTACTTAAATTTTATGAACCAAAACGGGTTCTAATTACATAATGAAACCACCTTTTGGACCAATTTAGGGTGTTTTACTAACCTAAAATGTCCAAAGCCTTTAGTTACCCACAAACTAGACGAAGAGAAGGCGTTTTGAACCTGTATAGCGCGATCTAGGCTTACTAAATTATCATCCTCATCATGGAAAAAATCAACTTGATCAATTTCAAATGAAGGAATCAATTGGCTCAGCTCTAGCTCCTCAATACTTTCCACTTTGAAATGATTAAAACATTCCTGTTTGAATAGAGCTTTAACTTTGCCTTTTAGTCCCATCAACGCAATGGCATTGTATAAAATATTTTTAAACGATTCTGGTGCAGCTATACCAACCATTTGCTTGATTTGCTTTTTTGGATTTAGCATGCTGTTGTAATATATCCATGCTGCATTTCCAATACTATGCGCTATAACAGTATCTATGCCAGGATACTTTTTTTCAATAACATCAATAACCTCTGCATAAAGTCGTACTGAGCATTCCCCACCAGAAGACTCACCATGTGCAGGTGCATCAAATGCAATCACTTGTCGACCCTGGTCTAATAATCCAGGAACAAAACCTCTTAAAGCAGTACCTCTACTCTGCCAACCATGAAGCAATAAAGTTTTACGCGGACCATCTCCCCAAGTATACAACCTAATTTGTTGACCATTAACTTGAATAAATGAACGCTGGGCAGAATCTAATAAAGCATCTGATCTTTTATGCACTGCCTTAGGACCAGGAGCTGAAAATATTCGCATAGCCAACTTAGCAGAGAGCTTAGGTATTAGTCTACCTATTGTACCAAAGTATAGCCTAGTGAGCACCACCAATACCTTTGGTAATTGGTTCAATTCATTCTTTTGAAAAGGGGCCGAATGATTTTCAATAAAATAGTTGGATATAGTTTCGTTGACCACGGGTTATATAATCTATCAGTAAATAATTTTCAGCATCTAGAACAATTGAAGATTGTTTTAGATTATCACAAAAGTAAAAATTCTTTTAAGACCTAGAGATTTGTATTTTAGGATATGGAAACCGTTTACTTACAACTTGGCTCAAACTTGGGTGATCGTGCCGCATGGATGCATCAAGCTATCGAATTAATTGGTCAGCAGTTTGGTGGGATAAAACTGAAGTCAAGTGTATATGAAACGGCAGCCTGGGGCGTTCAAAATCAGCAAGATTTTCTAAACCAAGTTATTCAAATACACACCACGCTAACACCCATTCAAGTTTTGCAACAATGTCAAGCTATAGAAACAGAACTTGGGAGGACGAGAACGGAACATTGGGGGGCTCGAACTATGGATATTGATATTTTATTTATCTCAGACAAAATCATCGATCAAGCACCACAACTCATTGTACCTCATCCCTATATTGCTGAACGTAAATTTGTACTTCAGCCCTTAGAAGAAATTGCTCCAGAATTTATCCACCCCATTTTTAAGCAAAGCATCTCACAACTTTTATATTTGTGTAAAGACCAGGGAGAAGTCCGGAAAATCTGAAAATAAAAACAATGTTTCCATATAAATTCATAGCCATAGAAGGTAATATTGGAGCAGGTAAGACTACCCTATCCAAGATGATTCAAAAAGATTCCAATTGTAAACTCATTTTAGAGCAGTTTACAGACAATCCCTTTTTACCCTTTTTCTATGAAGACCCTAAAAGATACTCCCTTCCAGTAGAATTGTTTTTCATGACTGAAAGACACAAACAACTACAAAGTGAACTCAGTCAAAGGGATTTATTCACTGAGTTTACCGTGTCAGACTACTATTTTATTAAAACACTTCTATTTGCCAAGAATAATTTAAATGAAGAAGAATACAGGTTGTTCACTCGATTATTCAATGTACTAAATTCCACTTTCCCAGAACCTGATTTGATTGTTTACCTCTACAGATCAGTAGAGGATCTTCAAGAGAATATCAAGCACAGAGGAAGAGATTTTGAACAAAATATTCAAGATCAATACTTAGAGGATATCCAAAAATCCTATCTGAATTTTTTCAAATCAATCGATCACATCCCCGTACTAATTATAAATATTGAAGGCAGTAAATTTTGGGATGAACCTACACAATACGAATCTTTGAAAACCCTGCTAAGAAGAACAGACTATAGAATGGGCATGAATTATATCAATCTATAAAAAAAGCCTCGATGAATCATCGAGGCTTTTTTTATTTAGTTTCAATTTCAACTTTAATGTCAAAGTCGTCATATATCGCTTTGTCTCCTAAATTATCGAAGAAAGATTCCGAACCATATCGTACATCAAATAAACTTCTATCCAATTTAAAAGAAGCAGATGCAGAGAATTTTCCTTTGTTGTTATAGCCAGTAGCTTCAAACTTAACGTCCTGCTCAATTCCTTTGATAGACACTTTAGCTTGAATAACATAACGACCATTACCATTGTATTCTACACCTGTAATAGTCAAAGTAGATTCAGTATGATTAGCCGAATCAAAAAAGTCTGCTGACTTTAAGTGACCTTCTAGACTAGTTTTACCTTTTCCTGTAAGATCTGTAACAGTGATACTTGGCATATCTAAAACAAAAGTCCCACCTGCCAACTGGCCATCTTTCAAATCAACTGACCCAGACTTAATATTAATCGTTCCAAAATGCTTACCTCCTACCTTGTAAGCTTGCCATTCTACTTGAGATGCTAGTGTATTAATCTCTTGGCTTTGTGACCAAGCTAAAGATCCAATAGACATTAATAACACGAAAGAAAATAATGATTTAATTTTCATAAAATTGAGATTTTTAGTATTTGTAATTACAACTAATACAAATGTAATTCAAATTTGTTTAAAATCCCTTATAATTTTATCGAATTAATGATGTACTTCCTTCGAAAACTTCCACTTTGCCATCTGGATACAAAATTTCAATCCCCCATAGATAAGAACCCGCTGGCATATCAGTTCCATTGAAGGTTCCATCCCAATGTAATTCGGGATCGTTAAGGGCGAAGTCCCCTCCTTTTTGGAACAATAATTCGCCCCATCTATCAAAAATACTAAGTGAGAGAATTCTCAAATGATCAGATCCATGCGCAAATAATATATCGTTATTTCCGTCTCCATTAGGTGAAAACCCTGTAGGAACAAGTACAATAGATTCTCTTCGCATAATCACTCGGACTACATCTGTATCTACACATCCATTCTCATCCACAACTGTAACATACACAGCTGTTTGTGCATCCATGCCTTCAATAGATGCAAAATCTGCCATAGGATCTAATAATGTTCCGTCTCCAATTAATTCCCACTGATAGGAAGCAATTGGTGTTTCAAAAACTATTGCTGGGACAATTTCAAAATCTGTTTGATTTTCTAAGAATAAGTCCTCGCCTAACTCAATATCTAAGGCAATAGGCTCTATGATTTCTATCTGGTCCAAATCAAGTACACAACCATTTGCATCTATAACACTTACACCATAAGATGCCGGTGGTAATAGACTAAATACATTATTAGTTTGTACTTCATAGCCCGTAATTTGATAACTATATGGTCCTACCCCTCCTGTTGCCTCAATCTGGATACTTCCATCATCAAAACTAAAACAGCTTACATCTTCCCCTGAAGCATTGGCTAGGATAGCCTCTGGTTGATCAATTTCTACTTCGGCGACAAACGAACAACCACCACTATCCGTGATAGTTACTTCATAAATTCCTGCTGCAAGATTCGTTCCTACTTGTCCATTTTGACTACCCCAATCATAGGTATAGGACTCGTTAGAACCTGTAACAAATAAAGTTGCTGTTCCATCAGCCCCTCCATTACAAGTGACTGGCTCAGCCGTATATTCATATGCAAACCCATCTGGTTCACTTACTTCAACCTCATTAACCTGCTCACAACCATTATCATCAATTACCGTTACTTCATACAGCCCTGCTCCTAAATTAGAGGCAATTGGTCCAGTCTGGTTATTGGCTGCGGCATCCCATTGATAGGTATAAGGACCAGTACCTAATATGGTATTCACTTCTACTATAGCATCTTCAAAGTCTAAACAACTTACTGGCTCTACTTCTGTAAAATTCGTAATCATTTCAGCAGGAGAAACCAATATAATTGAATCCAAAACAGTACAACCTAGTCCATCTATTATCTCTACATAATAGGTTTGCCCATCTAAGTCAGTAGCATTAATCCCGGTTTGCCCAGTTCCCAACCAATTAAAATCAAAAACAGATATATCTGTAGTTACACCACCATAATAAACATTTGTTGCTTCAGCTGTACCATCTGTAGTATCAAAACAACTTGGATTTTCAGTACTGAAGGAAGCACTAATCTGACCAGGCTGATCTATATCAAATGTAGTTTCGAAAATACAGTCATTATCATCCGTAACTGTAACACTGTAAGAACCTTGATTCAATCCAGACAAATTGGGTAAATCCGAGTTATCTGACCATTCATAAACTAAAGGTGCTGTACCCGTTAGCAGGACCACCTCAGCAGATCCATCTGTACCGCCAAAACAAGTAACATCAACTAAGGTTAAATCAATTGTCAATGGATCCGGACTAGTAATGGTATCTGTTTCTATGACTTCACAGCCATTATCATCAACCACTGTAACCATATAAATACCAGCATTAAGCCCTGATTGTACATCAGTATTTCCAGCAAGTCCTTCCCAGAAATAATTATAGGGCTCCGTTCCACCCGACACATTGGCCACTAGTTCTCCATCGGGAATCTGATCACAAGAATCATCTGTTTTGTCTAAATCTACAACCAGTAAATCAGGCTCGCTCAAGGAAATACTTTGCGTATTTTGACAAGCATTATTATCAATAACTACAAGCGTATAGTCTCCTGCTCCAACATCAGCAAGATCTGCAGTAATTACGCCCCCTCCCCAATCAAATGTGAGTAATCCTGTACCTCCAGATGTAGCATTAATAACGCTTCCATCTGTCAATCCAAAGCAAGTAGGGTCATTCGCAGTCAAATCAATTGCGATGGAATCTGGAGTAAGTAATGCTATAGTATCAATGACCTCACAAAGACTGGCGTCTGTAATAGTGAGTATATAATTGCCTCCTACCAAATCTACTCGAGTTGAGTCGATTGAGCCACCATCAGACCAGGTATAGGTATATGGATATACCCCTCCAGTAACTTCCACAGTTATGGCCCCATCTGAGCTATTCCAACAATCAGGATCCTCAATAGTAAATTGAGTGACCATTTCTTCCTCTGTTTGGACTTCAGTAGAACCCTCTACAGAACATCCAAATATATCTGTAACCGTTACACTATATGTTCCAACATCTAAGTTACTAGCTGTGTTACCAGAACTATTTGTCACACTAGC
>CAJXMP010000148.1 GCA_913056515.1 uncultured Lewinella sp. | reverse complement strand
CGTTATTAGTCGTTAATTCTATGACAGTTCCATTAGGTGCTTGTAAATAAATCGATACATCAGACAAGAAATTGGTCTGAAAATCTATACATACCTCTACAATATCAGTTATAGGATCACTGACTACGGTAGTTTCAATGGAATTGATACCAATAGTAGCATTGTAAGGATTAGAAGGAGGGTGATTCGCAAATCCTACGGCATAGTCGGTATATGAGGTAAAGGGAACATTGAAATCTAAGTTGGCCCCTCCAGCATCAATCACTAATGTATCACCTACACAAACAAGTGTATCTGGGAATTCGCTTATAATATCAGAGCAGGTAAAACAATCTGGATGAGCTTCGGGAAGAAAGTCTACATAAACATTGGATTCCCAATTACATCCAAAGGTGTCTATCACCTCAAAAACAAAATTTCCAATTCCTGCACTTGTTGGGATTGCTGCAACTGAATCGGGAGATGAATATTCAAAAATAGGTTGATCTACCCAGTCCCAAGCTACAAATTCAGGTGTAAAGGTTTCAATATCTGGATATAAGTCTGAGTTGAATTTAATACCCCAACTAAAAATAAAACCATTGTCTATTCCCCATAAATCTTCAACTGAAATGGTCCATTCACCATTAAGTGGCGTTCCTAATAAATTATATAAGGGATCAAAAGTTGGATAATCCCCAGGCGGAAGTGTTGAGGGATTATTCGCATTGGCATATTCTATCCATGTTAAGGTACCTGAGGCAGACCAAGTATAATCATATCCTAATCCAGGTATTGGATTATTTCCAGGATCTCCTTCAACAGGTTCTCCTAAAAACACTTCTCCACCAATTGGGCCTGGGTGATCATGTAGTATGACCGTGGTTCCATTTGGTGCAGTTAGCGTTATTTCTAAATCCCTCATGTACTCATGTTCAATATTCATGCAAATCGCAACAATATCATTGACATCGGTAAGTACTTGCCCAGGTGCAAAGTTATTAAATGAAACAGAGGTAGAGTAAGCTACTCCTGTACCATCAGGAAGTGCAAGAGAATCCGAGAGTGTAGCACCCGTTTGAAAGGTACCTGGTGTAGGAATTATTGAAAAAGTATTGGTAGAATCAATTAGGTTTACGGAAGTAGTTAATTCAACCGTATCACCCACACATATTTCATCTTCATAGTCACCAAAGTTAACCTCTGGTGGTCCACTTACGCGAACTCGTTGAGATATAAAATTGGTATTTCTACAATCAAATTGATCCCTTATTTCTAGCTGTATGATATAACCACCAGGCTCATTATATGTATGCGAAACATTGGGTCCAATACCGGTACCCCCATCACCAAAATTCCAGGCGAATGAAGAGGTGAAATCGGAATGATTATAAACCTGTCCATCTTGTGGATATAAACCAGATCCTTCTAATATTACTGCATCGCCTACACAGATATCAATATATCCAGTATCTAGTGGAAATACTGCAGGATCAGCAAAATCAAGCACTGCTGTGATTAATTGACAAGCAGGTACACATTCAATTACTGCTGCCCATCCAGCTCCTTCTGTATTGTCATCAGAAATAAATTCAATAGTTAAACATCCTGTGGTATTTACTGCTGTAGCTTGAATAATAAAGGAACCTCCAGCAAAGTCTGCTGCATCTGCTAAGAATGGTGCTGAAGTATTTATACCATCATAAAAATTGAGTATGTCTGTATCAATATCTACACTGGGGAAATTAAGTGAAATATGTGTTCCAGTCGTATTATCGCTGCAAATGGTGGCAATCATACTTTCGTTTGGACCATAATCACCATTTCCACCACCGGAATCAAAAAAGGTTCCAGAACAAGTAGTAATGGAGTCACCATCCATCATGATATAAGTTTGAGCAATAATGGATGGCCCAAATATGATCGTAATGGCTAGAATTAATGTTGATTTAATAAAGTTCATGTAGATAGATTAGTTGCTTGTTCTGTAATCGTTAAATGCCTGATAGATTTCTTCTTTGGGGAGTAACACTAAGTATTGATCCCTTCCTTTGATTTTATATACTTTTCGTGCTTTATAATCTGCTTGAATGTTTTGTTCAAGTTCAATTTGATATAGATTTATATGATCCATGTCATCAATAACAACATAGTCTTTTAAATCTTTAAACTTGGAATCGTTTTGGTCAATGATTTGATAACCGTGGTCTAGGTAATACGTCAGTTTCTGGTAGGCCACCTGATGTTTGGAAGCCATTCTATCTAAAAAGGAGGACTCATATTTGACAAGTAACCTGGAGTCGTGATCCATTTGTGCAAAAATAGCAACGGTAAAAAAGGAGAAGAGTAGTGTCAAGCGTATTTTCATATTTGCTTTTTATTTGTCCAAATATAATAATCGAACCATAGTTTTAATCTATCAAATAGATTAAAAACCTAAAATAATTAAGTCTATTGCTAGAATTTAACAACTTTAATTTGGTAATTACTTGAGGTACACAATTTTAACAAAAAAGGAGAGCCGATGTTGTCGACTCTCCTTTTTTATAATGTTACGCGTATCTATTGGATTGTAATATCAAATGGCATTTGCATCATAATTATTTGATCATTGTCCACTGCCGATTTAAGTGATTGATACGTTTTATAATAGTCCCCTAATTCTTGCTCTAAAATCTGAGTGGCTATTTGGTTGTCCTTGTTTTGTAATTGATCTAGGAAAGCCTGAATAGGGTCTTTGACCGCTGGAAAATTCTTCAAGCGATATTTTTCTAAACCTGCCAAGTCAGCGGCTGCTGCAATAGCTTGATTTAAATCTCCAATTTCGTCAACCAATCCAATTTCAACTGCACGCTTACCCGTCCAAACTCGGCCTTGAGCGATTTCATTGACTTCAGCTTTATCCATATCTCTTCCTTCAGATACGATATTTAAAAAGCGATCATAAACATTATCTGCCATGAATTGAAGCTCTTTGGCTTCGGCAGGGCCAATACCCATCATAGGATTGATTGAAGTAGAAAACTTAGCAGTTTTAACAGTATCAAAAGTGATTCCAATTTTTTCTTCCATAAGTTCCTGTGTGTTAGGAAGCATAAGGAATACTCCAATGGAACCAGTAATCGTATTTTCTTGTGCATAAATCTTGTCTGCTTCTGCGGAGATGAAATATCCACCTGAGGCAGCGTAATCACCCATAGATACTACTACTGGCTTACCTTTATCTTGAGCCATCTTGATGTGGTTCAAAATATTTTCAGAAGCTTGAGCAGACCCACCCGGTGAGTTTACACGTAGCACAATTGCCTTAACTTTCTTGTCATCCATAGCTTTTTGGATGTACTTCATGTAGCTTTCGTCTCCGATACTTCCAGGTTGCCCTTTCCCATTTACAATAGATCCTTCTGCGTAGATTACGGCAATTTTATCTTTTATACTTAAATCAGTAGAAAGATTTTTAAAATATTCGTTTAAGCTAACTGATTTGATCTTTTTATCGGCCTCTAAACCAAGATTATCATTGATAGCTGATTTAACTTCAGTTTTGTAATCAATACCATCAATTAATCCTGCCGCTAGGGCTTGCTCTGGAGTCCATAATAAGTGCTCTCCAGCTAATGCTCTAAGCTCTTCATCAGAAATATTTCTTTCTACACTAATGTCTGCTATGAAATCTGAATATAGGTCATTGATCATTTCTCTAACTTGAACCTTGTTCTCAGGGCTCATTTTATCCAAGCGGAACGGTTCTGTTGCTGATTTGAATTTACCTGCATAAAAGACCTCCATTTTAACGCCTATTTTATCTAACATCTTTTTAAAGAATGTTAGGGTGGCGGAGTATCCTCTAAACTCAAGACTTCCTGCTGGATTTAAATAAATTGAATCCGCAACTGTGGCCATATAGTAGCCATTTTGGCTAAAGTTATCTGCATATGCAATAACAAATTTCCCAGATTCTTTAAAAGATTCTATGGAAGCTCTTAAGGAATTTGCCGATGCCATAGGTAAAGCTGAATTGCCAGCCTTCAAGTATATACCGTCTATATTTTCATCGGTTTTTGCCGCTTCTATGCATCTTTGTATATCACTTAGACCCAACACTTTTTCATCTGACAAAGCAAAAGGATCCATTTGTGTATTATTGGTTCTGTCTGGAATGACCCCTTCGACATTTACCACCAAAATTGAATTATCAGAAATAACTGTCTTTTGTTCGCCCATACTAGCTAGGGAACCCAAAACACCTATTCCTAAAAAGGCAAATAAGCCAAATGCAAACAAAGTGCCGAGCACTGAAGCCAATAAAAATTTAAAGAATTGTTTCATAGAATGAAATTACTATTGCTGTATCATTTTATTAAAGTCACAAAATTAGGATTTATGAGGAAAACCTAGCTTTTTTTCGATAAAACCTAGTTTTGGAAAGATTTAAATGCACATATCTGTGGATTTGAAAAACTAATAGAAGAAGATTAAAGTTAAAATTGGACATTCTAGGATTTTATTTTGTCAATCGTTTATGTAGTAGAATGAAATAAGTTAGATTTAGGTAATCGTATAAAATTTTGTTCCTAAGTATGAAGCCACTTTACAAAATCATCTCATTTAGTTTACTATTCTTCGTCCAACAACTTGCGTTCTCCCAGCCGATTACAGTCGTAGACGGAAATACAAACCCATATACACCTGAAAATTTAATAACCAATGTTTTTCTAGGCGATGGTGTTATTGTTACCGATGTACAATTCTTCGGGGACCCTTTGTCTGTAGGTTATTTTTCAGATGCTTTGCCAACGATAGGAGTGGATAGAGGAGTTGTGATGTCCTCCGGAAGAGTATCCTCTTTAAATGGAGGTATAGGGATTGATAATCCAGGAGGGACATTTGCTAGTTATAACTCCAATGATTCGGTAGGAGATGATGACTTAGACGATATTTTAGGCAATTTAAGTGAGCGCGATGTTTGTAAGTATATTATAAGCTTTATTCCGACCTCAGACACACTTGAATTCAAATATGTTTGGGCCTCTGAGGAATATCCTGAATATGCATGTTCTAGTTTCAATGATGTATTTGGTTTCTTTATTAGTGGACCAGGAATAAATGGTCCTTACGAAAATAATGCTGAAAATATTGCTTTAATTCCAGGTACAACAACGCCAGTATCTATCAATAGTATTCATCCTCAAAACGGTCCTGGTTGTCCACCTGTTAATGAGCAATTTTATATTGATAATAATGGCTCTTCTGTACATCCGGTTTATGATGGATATACTCAAGTATTCACAGCTAGAGCAGTTGTAACACCTTGTCAAGAGTATACGATTAAATTAGCTATTGCAGATGCTGGAGATGAAATTTTTGATTCGGGGGTATTCCTGGAAGCTAAAAGTTTTGGAACAGGTACGGTAGATGTAGCACTGAATACTATTTCTTTGAATGGTGTGGTAACAGAATCATGTGCAGATGCGGAAATTGTTTTTTCATTAGAGCAGGCCCCAGAGGAAGATTATGTTGTTGATGTGAATATATTCGGAACAGCAACGGATGGGGTAGATTATCCAAGTTTGCCTACAGAATTTATTATACCTGCAGGTTCAAATGAACTAGTAGTTCCTTTTACAGCTTTTGAGGATAATGTGGTAGAAGGAGAAGAGTTTATAGCATTTGAAGTTCAGAGAGATCCATGTACTTTGGATACTTTCTACCTCTATATAAGGGATAATGAGCTTCCTCCTTTAGATTTAGGACCAGACATTCAAATTTGTGAAATTGAGGGCGCAACTTTAATGGGTGAGTTACCCATTACCTTACCTGATCCTCCATCCTTTACAAACAACCAAGATTTACTTATAGATCCACCGAATACCATCTTAACTTCAGAGATTGACGTGGCTGGTGTTTTGCCTGTAGAATTAGGACCCGATGTTATTCAATCGGTATGTATAAATGTGGATCATAATTGGTTGTCAGATTTAGACATATATCTGGAAAGTCCTGGTGGGCTTTTTATGGAGCTGGTAACAGATGTTGGTTCGAATGGAGATGATTTTGTAGAGACTTGCTTTGTTCCTGGAGCTACCTTAGATATTGATTATATTAATCCGCCTGCTAGTGGGGCACCCTATACAGGTTCTTTCAATCCAGAAGGGCTTTGGTCTGACTTGGGCTATGGGACAAATACGAATGGAACCTGGACGCTTATCATTATTGATGATGCTATTGGTTTTGAAGGTACCTTATTAGATTGGACGATTACATTCAATCCCGAATATGATATTTTCTACAGTTGGTCTCCAGCTGCAGGTTTGGATTGTACCGATTGTCCAAATCCAGTAGCGAATCCAGACGTTACTACAGAATATTATCTAGAAGTTACAGATTCATATGGCTGTATGCGTTTTGATACTATTTTAGTCGAGGTTGTCCCTGCATTGGATGCACCAGATGTTACTTGTGTTGTTACGGCACCGGATTGTATTGAATTTAGCTGGAATGCAGTAACAGGGGCTATCGGATATTTAGTCAGTATAGATGGAGGGCCATTCTTAAGTCCTACTGGTACATTAAGTCATGAAGTTTGTGGCTTGAATCTGAATACAGAGGTGAGTATTGAAGTGATTGGAGTTGATTTGAATTGTGGCGGCTATCCTGGCTTTTCGAGTTGTACAACTCCGAATTGTGATGGAGCCATTCCTACTATAGAAGATATAGGTGGTATTCAGTGTTTTGGTGATACAACAGGTTACATTGAAATAAGTGCAACAGGGACATTTCCGCCATTTGAATTTACCTTAAATGGGGAGACAAATACTACAGGAGATTTTTATGATCTAGAGGCTGGGATTTACACCATTGATATTATTGATGGGGTGAATTGTGTAGAATCATATGATTTTGAGGTAACACAACCAGATTCCTTAGTAGCGAGTATTCTTGAAATTAGTGGGGTGAATTGTTTTAACTCCACTGATGCTGAATTAGAAGGTGTTGTAACGGGTGGAACTGGAACATACACATATACTTGGAGTACGGGTGTACCTAATGGCTCCATGGTTACTGAGGTAGGAGCTGGATTATTAGGTTTAGATGTAAT